>CANBTQ010000009.1 GCA_947372425.1 Comamonadaceae bacterium
TTGGTGCCCTTGATGTGGGAACCCAGGGCGCGCACGCGCGTCCAGTCATTGCCCAGGCCGCCGGCAAATTTGGAGAGCAGGGCGTTTTCCTTGATGGACTCGTAAATGCCGTCCAGATCATCGGGCACGGTGGTCAGGTAGCAGCTGGAGAGCTGCGAGCGCAGCGTGCCGGCATTGAACAGCTTCGGTGTGCTGGACATGAAGTCAAACGAGGACAGCACCTCGTAGAACTCGATGGCGCGCGCCTCGCGGTCGATCTCGTTGAGGGCCAGGCCCATGGCCACGCGCATGAAGAAAGCCTGGGGCAGTTCGATGCGCTGCTTGCCGATGTGCAGGAAGTAGCGGTCGTACAGGGTTTGCAGACCCAGGTAGTCAAACTGCAGGTCGCGGCTGCTCTGGAGTGCGGCGCCCAGGCGCTTCAAATCGAACTGCAGCAGCTTCTCGTCCAGGCGCTCGGCCTCCACGCCCTTCTTGATGAAGCCGGGAAAGTAGTCGGCATAGGCTTCGCCCATATCGGCCTGGGCCACATCGCGGCCCAGCACCTCGCGCGAGATGGTGTGGAACAGCAGGCGCGCGGTGGCGTAGGTGTAGTCCGGGTCTTTTTCGATCAGCGTGCGGGCAGCCAGGATGGAGGCCTTGTAGACCTCGTCCATGGGTACGCCGTCGTACAGGTTGCGCATGGTCTCGGCGACGATGGGGTCGGCCTTGATGTCAGCGCCCAGGCCGGCGCAGGCGTTCTCGATGCGCGACTGCAGTTGCACCAGGTCCAGCGCGACACGCTCGCCGTTTTCCAGCACATGGATCACCGGCGCTGCGGGGCGGGCCTGTTCGACCTGCTTGGCGCGCTCCTGGGTGCGGCGCTCGCGGTACAGCACATAGGCGCGGGCGATTTCGTGGTGGCCGCCGCGCATCAGGCCGAGTTCGACCTGGTCCTGCACATCTTCAATGTGGAAGGTGCCGCCGCCCGGGCGCGAGCGCACCATGGCACGAATCACCTGCTGCGTCAGCTCATCCACCGTTTCGCGCACGCTGGCCGAGGCAGCGCCTTGCGTGCCATGCACGGCCAGGAAGGCCTTCATCATGGCCACGGCGATCTTGTTGGGCTCAAACGGCACCACCGCGCCGTTGCGGCGGATGATCTGGTAATGGGCCAGGGGATTGGCCTCAGCGCCCGCGTAAGACGGCACGGCGGTGACGCCCGATACGTTGGGCGACACACTGCTGGATGGGGATACAAAAGACTGCATGATTTCCTCTGCTAAATCGGTTTTTTTGTTGGGCTTTTCGGTTGTCGGGCCGGCATTTTCAGGGCTGGGGCCTTGGGCGCTCACGGGCACACAGCACACTATATCTGGGGTCTGCATTGCTTACAAGCCACTACCGGTAGTGTATCCACGGAAAACACGGAGGCGATCCGGCGGGACAAAAAACTGCCATTCCGGATTTTTTGCCGACGGCCAAGTGCGCAGCGCCCGTGCAAGCCAGAGCGGATGCGGACGAGCTTGAAAAACTCTCGAATTGACGCGGGTTGGCAGCGATTTTTGTCGTGCAAAGCGCGCCAATCAAGGGCTTTGCAAAACGGCAATGCCGCCGGGACATGGCAGCGCCGCCGCGACGGAGCGCAAATTGCGCAGCGCGCGGTCTATATATTTTTTACGTCAGAGGGAAAACACTGAGCAGCCATGCCGCTGCAACGTTGCAAATAAGCCCAGTCCAACCCGGGGCCGGGGTCGGCCTTGCGGCCCGGGGCAATGTGCTCATGGCCGGTGACGTGCCGCAACGGGTACTGCAAGGCCAGGGCCGGCAGCAGTGCCGCCAGGGTTTCGTACTGCGCCGGCTCGAAGCGGTCGCCCTCCAGCCCTTCCAGCTCAATGCCGATGGAGAAGTCGTTGCAGTTGTCGCGCCCGGCAAACCGCGATTGCCCGGCATGCCAGGCACGCGCATCACAGCTGACAAACTGCCACAACTCACCACCGCGCCGGATGAAGAAATGGGCCGAGACCTGCAGGCCCCTGATCTGCTGGTAATAGGGGTGCGCATCCCAGTCCAGCTGGTTGGTGAACAGCTGCTGCACCGCGTCGCCGCCATAGCGGCCGGGCGGCAGGCTGATCGAGTGCAGTACCACCAGGTCAATGGCGGTGCCGGGCGGGCGCGGGCCGAAGTTGGGTGAGGCGCAGGCGTGTGCAAACGCATACCAGCCTTGCTTCCAGCCAGGTGCTGGCGGCGTGGCCTCAGTCATCGGCTGGTTCACCCTGTATATCGGGTGCGTCGATCTTTAAACGCGCGATGCGGTAACGGATCTGGCGCAAGGTCAGGCCCAGCAGCTTGGCCGCCAGCGTGCGGTTGAATCCGGTCTCACGCAGGGCGCGCACCAGAATCTGCCGCTCCTTCTCGTCCAGGTAGCTCTGCAGATCTTCCGGCAATGCGGGGCGTGCAGCCGCAAGCGCTTCAACCGCCGGTGCAGTGCCGTTGCGTGCTGCCACCGGGGTGCCGGCATCCAGACCTGCCTCTGCCAGTTCCAGGGTGTCACCCTCGGAGAGCGCCAGGCCGCGGTGCAGGATATTTTCCAGTTCCCGCACATTGCCCAGCAGCGACAGGCCGGCCAGGCGGGCAATGGTGCCGGCGGCCACCTGGCGCGTGGGCAGGTTGGAGTCTTTGGCAATCCGTTCCAGCAGGGCCTGGCACAGGGCCGGCAGGTCTTCCGGGCGTTCGCGCAGCGGTGGAATGTCGATGTCGATCACGTTCAGGCGGTAAAACAGGTCCTGACGGAAACGCCCTGCCGCCACTTCGGCCGGCAGGTCTTTGTGGGTGGCACTCACGATGCGGACATCGACGCTTTCTTCCTGGTTGCCGCCTAGCGGGCGGACGCAGCGCTCCTGAATTGCGCGCAGCAGCTTGGCCTGCATGGCCAAGGGCAGATCCCCGATCTCATCCAGAAACAGCGTGCCGCCATGGGCCGCCTGAAAAAAGCCTTCGCGGTCCTGGCTGGCGCCGGTGTAAGCGCCCTTCCTGGCGCCAAAAAATTCGGCCTCCAGCAGGTTCTCGGGAATCGCGCCACAGTTCACCGCCACCCAGGGGCCGTCCTTGCGGTGGCTGTTGGCGTGCAGGGCGTGGGCCACCAGTTCCTTGCCGGTGCCCGACTCGCCGCGCACCATCACCGGCGCCATGCTGCGCGCCACCTTGACGATGCGCTCGCGCACCGTGCGCATGGCCAGTGAATTGCCGGCCATGCGCGCCAGTGCCTGCTCGCCCTTGCCGGCTTGGGTATGCGCCGCTGCGGAACGGGCCGGCACGGCGCTTTCTGCAGATGGCGTTGCAGGTGGTGTGCCCAGCGCGGCAGCGGCCACCACGGCGCGGAACTGCTTCAGGTCTACGGGCTTGGTGAGGTAGTCAAAAGCCCCCGCCTTGAGGGACTCCACCGCATTCTCGGCAGAACCGTAGGCGGTGATCACAATGCAACGCTCACTGCGCTGCTGCGCCCGTATGCCCTTGAGCAGATCGATGCCGGAGCCGTCCGGCAAGCGCATGTCGGTGATCACCAGATCGAAACGCCGCGCCTTCAGCAGTTCCCAGGCCTCCTGGATCGTGGCAGCGGCATCCACCTGGTAGCCCTCGCGCAGCAGTGTCAACTCATACAGCGTGCGCAAATCGGGTTCGTCATCAATCACCAGAATCTGGATGGTACGGAGTGCGTTGGAATGGGCCATGGTGCGTGAATGCTGCCTCAGGAAACCAGTGCGGCACCGGCAGGGGTTACAAAGGTGACCGAAAACTCATTGCCTTCGGCCACGCCACCCTCGACCGCACGCGTGCTGCGCTGGTAGGCAATGCTGGCGTTGTGCCCGCTGCACAGTTCCCGGCAAATGTAGAGCCCCAGTCCGCTGGAGCGGCTTTCGGAAGAGAAGAAGGGTTCGAACAGGTGGCGTTCCACCGACTGGTCCATGGGCGGGCCTTCGCTCCAGACCCGCAGTGTGGCGGGCTGGTCCTGGGTCTGCACGCGGATGCCGCCAGCCCGCTCGGGACTGAAGCGGCGCGCGTTGTCCAGCAGATTGACCAGCACCCGGCGCAGATGGTCGCTTTCAAACTGCACCAGGGCCGCCGACTCTGCGGTCTGGCACAACAGCCGGCTCTCGCAACCGTTCTGGCTGCCCCAGTCGCGGCACACCCGGCAGACGGTTTCGTGCAGCGCGATCTGCAGCGGCGCCAGTCCGCCGTCCTGCGGTTGCGCGCGCGAGGCATTGAGAATGTCATTCACGATCTTGGCCAGGCGCTGTGCGTTCTGGCTCACCATCTGGGTCAGCTTTTTGTGGCGGGGGTCTGACAGGTCTTCCTCCAGCAGGGCATTGGCCTGTGAAATCGCGGCCAGCGGGTTGCGTATTTCGTGCGCCACGGCGGTGGACATGCGGCCCATGCTGGCCAGCTTCTCGGTGCGCACGCGGGCCTCCAGCTCGCGCTGGTCCTGCAGGAACAAGACGCACATGCTCTCGCCGCCCAGATCCTGCGGGTTGGTCGGGCGGGTGCTGACCCGGATGCGCCGCGGCCCCTGGCCTGCATGGCGGATGGTGACCTCGTCCTGCTGCCCCTTACCCTGCGCAAAACTCTGCTGGGTCAACTCCAGCAGGGGCTGCCAGCCGGGCTCCAGATGCAGATTGCCCAGGCTGGCGTGCTGTGGCGCGGCGGCCAGCATGTGGATGGCGGCCGGGTTGGCGGCACGCACCAGGCCCTCATGGTCCACGATCAGCACGCCATCGGGCAGCGATTCGATCACCAGTTCATTGACCTGGCGTTGCAGGTTGACTGCAGCCTGGCTGCTGCGCGCCCGCAGGCCCTCGCTGGACAGGCGGCTGGACAACTGGTTGGCCAGCAGGGCGATGGCAAAGTAGCCCACCCCGCTGAGGGCGGCCTGCAGCAGGGACACGGCCGCGTCGGCACCACCGGCCATGGTTGCCAGCCAGGTGGTGCCCAACAGCAGCACGGTCACGCCTGCGGCAGTGCCCAGGGCCAGGCGCAGGGAACCCAGCACCGATGCCAGCAGAATGGGCAGGGCAAACAGGGGCGTGTAGTTGACCGCGTTGCCCTGCAGGATTTGCAGGGAGGAGAAGGCCAGCACATCCAGCCCCACCAGGCGGATCCAGTGCCGGTTGAAGCGGTTGCCCAGAAACAGCGGCTTGCCGAACAGACCGGTGGTCAGCGTGCTGGCGAAGTAGGCCAGGCACAGCGCAATCAGCCATTTGCTGTGCGACGTGCCGATGGCCAGCATGGTGACCTGCATGGCCAGCAGCACCAGGCCGAGCGTAAAGCGCGCGGTCATAAAGCCCTGCCAGATGCGGGAAAACTCGCGCGTGTCGTCGGTATGAATTTCGGCGGCCCAGGATGCTGCCGGACCGAACCAGGAGCGCTCGGACACCTGCTTGGGCACTCAGGGCTCCTGTGCCTGGCGGTGGGCGGTGCTGCAATACAAGGCGCGGCTGCCCTGGATGGCATCTCCTGCAGGCAGGTGCACGCCGCAATGGGCGCAGGGCACCATGGCCACCACGCCGGCTGCCGCGCGCTTCTTGCGCATGGCGTTCTTCACCTTGTCTTCACGGGCATGGCGCCATTGCCAGGCAAACACCATGAAGATGAAGAACAGCAGCAAGAATTTCATGGAGTGCGGCCCAGCACAATTTCCATCACAAAGCGCGAGCCCACATAGGCCAGCAGCAGAAAGGCCGACCCCACATACAGAAAATTGGCAGCGCGCTTGCCACGCCAGCCAAAGCCGGCCCGGCCTGCCAGCAGCACGGCAAAGGTCAGCCAGGACAGCACCGAGAACACCGTCTTGTGGTCCCAGCGCCAGGCGTGGCCGTACACCACCTCACCAAACAGCATGCCCACCACCAGCGTGGCGCTCAGCAACACAAAGCCCGCGGTCACAAAGCGGTAGGTCAGTCGCTCGAGCGTGAGCAGCGGCAGGCCGCTGTGCGAATCCTTGCCCAGACGGATGCGCTGCTCGGCCAGGTTCATGAACCAGGCGTGCACCACTGCCATGCCAAACAAGCCGTAGCAGGCCACACCAAATGCCAGGTGCATGGGCAGCCAGACTGAAGCCGTCGCAGGCATCACACTGCCGGGAAACAGAAAGGCCAGCATCACCGCCGCGGCACCGATCGTGCTCAGGGTCCAGCGGGTCGGCAATTGCGGGTAAATCAGACTCTCCACCGCATACACGGCGGCCACCAGCCAGGCCGTCACCGACAGGGCCGGTGCAAAGCCGAAGTGGGGTGGCTCCCCCATCAGGCCCATGGCCAGCACGGTGCCCTGCAGCAGCCAGGCAATTGCCACCCAGATATGGGTGGTTCGAACGCTGACGCGGGTCAGCAGCAGGGCTGGCACCACATAGGCCAGAGCGGCCAGAACCGACAGGATCAGCGGGAGAGAGGACGCACTGGCTAAAATCATGGCCACAGTTTAGCGTTTTGCATCCTGCCGGCATCAGCCGGCGCTCAAACCAGGTTCCGGTTACCGGACATTTCCCTCTATGGCCTCCGCTCTCACCGACAAACTCAGCCGTCTCGTCAAGGAACTTCGCGGCCAGGCCCGTGTTACCGAAAGCAATGTGTCCGATATGCTGCGCGAAGTGCGCATGGCCCTGCTGGAGGCCGACGTGGCCCTGCCGGTGGTGCGCGACTTCATTGCCCGCGTGAAGGAAAAGGCCCTGGGCGAAGAGGTGCTGGGTTCGCTGCAGCCGGGCCAGGTGCTGGTGAGCATCGTCAACCGCGAGCTGGCGGTCACCATGGGCGAAGGCGTCAGCGACATCAACCTGGCGGCACAGCCTCCGGCGGTCATCCTGATGGCCGGTCTGCAGGGTGCGGGCAAGACCACCACCACCGGCAAGCTGGCCAAGCACCTGATCGAGAAGCGCAAGAAGAAAGTGCTCACCGTCTCGGGTGACGTGTACCGCCCGGCCGCTATCGAACAGCTCAAGACCGTGACAGCCCAGGCCGGTGCCGAATGGTTCCCCAGCACACCCGACCAGAAGCCGGTGGACATCGGTCTGGCGGCGCTGGACTACGCCAAGAAACACTTCTTCGATGTGCTGCTGGTGGATACCGCGGGTCGCCTGGCGATTGATGAAGCGCTGATGCTGGAAATCAAGCAACTGCATGCCGCGCTGAACCCGGTGGAAACACTGTTTGTGGTGGACGCCATGCAGGGCCAGGATGCGGTCAACACCGCCAAGGCCTTTAAAGACGCGCTGCCGCTCACCGGCATCATCCTGACCAAGACCGATGGCGATTCACGCGGTGGTGCCGCCCTCTCGGTGCGCCAGATCACTGGCGCGCCCATCAAGTTTGCCGGCACCAGTGAAAAGCTGGACGGCCTGGAAGTGTTCGATGCCCAGCGCCATGCCGGGCGCATTCTGGGCATGGGCGACATCGTTGCGCTGGTCGAGCAGGTTACCTCCGGCGTCAACATGGAAGCGGCGCAAAAGCTGGCCGCCAAGGTCAAGAGCGGTGCCGGCTTTGACCTGAATGACTTCCTGGCCCAGATCCAGCAGATGAAGCAGATGGGTGGCCTGTCCAGCCTGATGGACAAGCTGCCCGCCGCCATGGCGGCCAAGGCCGGTCAGGTGGATATGGACAAGGCCGAGAAGGACATCAAGCGCAAGGAAGGCATCATCCACAGCATGACGCCGCTGGAGCGCCGCAAACCCGAACTCATCAAGGCCACGCGCAAGCGCCGCATCGCCAATGGTGCCGGTGTGCATGTGCAGGAAGTCAACCGCATGCTCAAGGAATTCGAGCAGATGCAGGACATGATGAAGAAGATGAAGGGCGGCGGGATGATGAAGATGATGAAACGGCTGGGCGGCATGAAGGGCATGCCCAAAATGCCGTTTTAGCGCGTCAACGAAGCGTCCCCCGCACCGTCGTTGAGCAACGCGCCGGGTTCCACGCCCAGGGCCAGGGCAATAGCGACAATGGCCGACAGCGTGGGATTGGCGATGCCGCACTCGATGCGCGAGACATGGGTCCTGAACAGGCCGCAGCGTTCCGACAAGACGGCCTGGGTGATGCCGCCTTCAATTCTCAGGGACTTGATTTTCGCCCCCAAGGAATCTTTCAAGTGTGTGCGTGACATCCGTTGAGTATGTCGTCTTATTGCACAACTGCCAAGACGCCATTCACAACCATGATGCTACGGTGTGCTCTGGCGTGCCCTGCTGCCGCTTGGTACTTCGTCGGTTTCCTGAAAGAGCTCGCAGACGTGCACGCTGAGCGTGGATGCCAGCGCGATCAGCACCAGCAGTGTCGGATTGGCACTTCCTGCTTCAATGCGTGAAAGGTAAGTGCGATAGATACCACAACGCTCGGACAGCACGTCCTGCGTCAAGTCGGCCCTCAACCTCAGCCTTCTCACCTGTTTGCCAACGACTTTTTTGAAGTCTACTTTGATGTCCTTCATTGGATTAGTATCAAGGCGAAGGCCAACAAGTCAAATACACAGATTCATACATCGACACGCCGCGCCACAACCGCATGCCGGTCGGGTAGTGATCAGGCAGTCAGTGCGGCTGCCAAAGCCTCAGGATGACTATGCGTGCTGCAGGGTGACAACCTCGCCACGCAGGGTGTAGCTGCGGGTCTCGGTGATGCGCACGTCCACCATCTGCCCGACCAGGCGCGGCGCGCCGGCAAAGTTGACCACCCGGTTGCATTCGGTGCGGCCCATCAGCTCGCCACCGTCGCGCTTGGAAGCGCCTTCCACCAGCAGGCGCTGCACCGTGCCCAGGCGGCTTTCGCTGATGCGGGTGATGTTGCCGTTGATCACGCCCTGCAGGTGCTGCAGGCGCTTGAGCTTCACTTCGTGCGGTGTGTCGTCATGCAGGTTGGCCGCCGGTGTGCCGGGGCGCGGGCTGAAGATGAAGCTGAACGAGTTGTCAAAGCCCACGTCGTCAATCAGCTTCATCATCTTGGCGAAGTCGTCCTCCGTCTCGCCGGGGAAGCCGACGATGAAGTCGCTGCTGAACGCCATGTCGGGGCGGATGGCGCGCAGCTTGCGCACCGTGCTCTTGTATTCCATGGCGGTGTAGCCGCGCTTCATGGCCATCAGGATGCGGTCGCTGCCATGCTGCACCGGCAGGTGCAGGTGGCTCACCAGCTTGGGGATCTTGTCGTAGGCGGCAATCAGGGCCGGGGTGAATTCATTGGGGTGGCTGGTGGTGTAGCGCAGGCGCTCAATGCCGGGGATGTCGGCCACGTATTCCAGCAAGGTCGCAAAGTCGGCAACCTCCGAGGTATCGCCCATGGGCGCGCGCCAGGCGTTGACGTTCTGGCCCAGCAGCGTGATTTCCTTCACGCCCTGGTCAGCCAGGCCGGCCACCTCCACCAGCACGTCTTCAAACGGGCGACTCACCTCTTCACCACGGGTGTAGGGCACCACGCAGTAACTGCAGTATTTGCTGCAGCCTTCCATGATGCTCACAAAGGCCGAGGCGCCCTCCACCTTGGCCGGCGGCAGGTGGTCAAACTTTTCAATCTCGGGGAAGCTGATGTCCACCTGCGGTTTGTTCTTGGCAGCACGCGCTGCCAGCATCTCTGGCAGGCGGTGCAGGGTCTGCGGACCGAACACCACGTCCACATAGGGTGCGCGGGCGATGATGGCGGAGCCCTCCTGGCTGGCCACGCAGCCGCCCACGCCGATCAGCACGCCCTTTTTCTTCAGGTGCTTGATGCGGCCCAGATCGGAGAACACTTTTTCCTGCGCCTTCTCGCGCACCGAGCAGGTGTTGAACAGAATCAGGTCGGCCTCGTCCACGTTGTCGGTGGGCTCATAGCCTTGCGCTGCGCCCAGCACATCGGCCATCTTGTCCGAGTCGTACTCGTTCATCTGGCAGCCGAAGGTTTTGATAAAGACTTTTTTGGACATGGTGTGCTTCTTCAACGCAATAAGAGGAGTGCCGCCTGCAGCGGCAATGAGGGTGCCCTGGCACCGTGCGCAGGGTCGAGGTAAGGGCGACCCGGTGGCGGGCCTGCTGTCAGGGCTGGGTGGGCAGTTTGAGCGCTGCTTCGGCGTCGGTCAGCACCCAGACGTCGTGCACCTCACCCGATGGGTTGCGCACAAAATTCACCAGCAAGGTCTGGCCGACGAGGGCGCCGGACAGGATCAACATATTGTTCATGCCGCGTATGCGCGCACCCGGCGACAGGCGATCGGCCTGGCCGTTCAACTGGATGATGGGCGGGTAGGTCACCACCAGGGTGCCGCGCTGTGCATTGGGTGGAAACGGGCGCGGGCCTATCTGCGCCGGGGCGGTCACGGCAAAGCCGGACAGGCTGGCTGCCAGGCTCAGGGCCAGCAGGCGGCGCCGGGAGGCTGGCTTGAAAAGCAATCGGTTGCAGCGGTTCATGGTGTGTATCCAGAGGCTGTTAAGTGAGGAGGTGGATGCTATCACGCGGGGGCGTTGACAAGCCTGGCGCCTGCGCCCTGGCCTGTAGCAGAAAGTAGGTGGGCAGCAGTCCCTTGCCCTTGATGTCGACCAGTCCGCGCGCCTCAAAATCATGCGAGCCCGACAGCGCGGCGACCATGGCTTGCGTGGCATGAATGCGCCCCGCCTCGCCGCTGGATTCCATGCGGCTGGCCAGGTTGACTGCATCGCCCCAGACGTCATAGAGAAAACGTTTGTGCCCGATCACGCCGGCGATGGCCGGGCCGCAGTGCAAGCCCATGCGCAGTTGCAACTGCAAGCCTTGCGCCGCATTGAAGCCGTGCACCAGGTATTGCATGGACAGGGCCAGATCGGCCAGCGCCTGCGGGTTGGTCTTGCTGACCACCATGTAAGCATCACCTATGGTTTTGATCTTCTCTACCTGGTAGCGGTCCACCATCACGTCCATTTGCGAAAACAGGGTGTTGAGCACCTCCAATACCCGGTCCGGCGTCTGCGTCGCGGCGAAGCGGGTGAAGTCCACAATGTCGGCAAACAGGATGGACATGGCCGGATAGCGTTGGGCCTTGACCCGGTGGTGGCGCTTGAGCTCTTCGGCAATTTCCAGCGGCAGTGCGTTGTACAGCACGGTGTCGGCCCGCTGACGCTCCTTCACCACGGTGCACTTTTGCGTAAACAGGTCACGCGCATTCCTGCGCATGTAGCCATCCATGGTATAGGCCACCAGTGCGATCACCAGCAGGTTGGCAAACTGGATCTGCAGCAGGGCGCGCGCACTGCCATCCAGCCAGACCACGCACAGGCTCAACGCCAGCGCCTGCAGCCCGTACAACCAGCGCCGGAACGCGCCGGGAAAGCTGAACACGACTGCCACCAGCATCTGCGCAATGGCCACGATGGACAGATCTCCGGCCCCCGCCCACTGCACCACGCCCAGCCAGGTAAACAGCAGTGCCGACAAGACAAAAAAGGCTTGCAGCGTGCGCCGGCGCGACGCATGCGGCAGGCGCTGCCGGCTGGCCAGCAGGAAGCTGCCGCAGAACACCGCCATGGCCGCATGCCAGCCCACCAGCCAGGCGTGCGCAATGGCCTTGCTCCACAAGTCCAGCCGGTCATACAGCGGGTCCACCCCCACCAGAAACAGCAGCGCTGTCCACAGCCCGAGCCGGCATACCGGCTGCAGCATGTCAAACGAGCGATGGATCAACCAGACATCGAAGGAGTCACCGTTTTCGTCGGTGGCAGCAACTGGGAATGGCATGCAGGCTTTCGTGGCGGTGGGCTGGACACCCCCCGTCACGGCGCGGGCTTGGGAAAGCCGGCAAGCGCGCAGCCCGGAGGGTGTGGACTGGGCGGGCAGGTGGTGGCGCGGGAGTAAACCGCATCAGGGCACTGCCCGGTGGGCTTCCTGATGTATGGAGTGGGTGCGGTGAAGCTGTTGATTCACGCCATTGAAATGTAGCCGAATCGCGGGCCCTGCGGCATGGGCCCGACCCGGCGCGATCAGGAGTGGCGCGGCGAGGTCAGAAAGCCGCGCTGCACGCGCCAGTCGGTGCAGACAAAGTTGCCACGGTTGAGCAGGCGGTCCACCACGCTGTATGCATCCTGGTACACCATCTTGCCGTCCTTGCACAGCATCACGGTCTCCTCGGTCGAGACCTGGTCCAGAAAGCCCGCCAGAATCATGCTGTCGCGCATGCCCACATAGCACGTCAGCAGCAGCACGGGCACGCCCAGCAGCATCGCCGCGTCCCGCATCAGCTTGCGCAGCGGCGACTCCGGTGGCGGCGGGGGCAGGGGGTGGCTGGAGCCGCCCAGGTCAAACAACTCGGTGCTGGTGGCTGGCGCCGTTTCGGCCACGGCCGCAGCCGGGCCGGCTTCCTGCGCGGAATCCGGCTCATCCAGCAGCTGCAGGTTGGGAATGAAGGCACGCCCGAAGGGCTTGGTCTGTTTCATGGTTTGCGGTCCTATGCGATGTCAACGCAGCGTTCCGCAAAGCAGTGAAGCGCGTCTTCACCGGTAACCCAGCTATCCTTTTCCATGGTGATGGACGGTCGGACCTGAGGCTTTGCGTCTCTGTTTTTCAACAGATTTGCCGAATTTGCCGATTATTTTACCGTAAAAGCGCGAGGCGCTGCTGGCACCGGCTGTCATCAAAGCTTCACGGGCTGGACAGAAAATTGCCACCATGTTTTCAGCTCTTCTTCCGGCCACAACGGCGCGCAGGGCGCGGGGCGGGGCCTTCTGAGCACCGCCGGCTCTCCCAGCTACGGCGCTGACGCCTCGGGGCTGATCTGCGGCTTTGCCTTCGGCGCCCAAGGTGAGGGCGTGGCGCTGAATGCCGGCGAGGCCCTGCTGTGGCTGCGCCAGCGCGCGGCGCTTGCGCAACCCGGCCCGGGCTTTGTCTGGCTGCATTTCAACCTGGCCCACAGCGCGGCCGAGAAGTGGATGCGTGAGCACGTCACCCTGTCCGACCAGTTTTACGAATCGCTGCGCGACGGTTCGCGCTCCACCCGGGTGGAACTGGACGACGACATGCTGGTGGCCGTGGTCAACGACGTGCACTACGACTTTGCCTTTGAGCCCTCGGACATCTCCACGCTGTGGCTGTCGGTGGGGCCGCAACTGGTGGTCAGTGCCCGCCTGCAGCCGCTGCGCTCGATAGACCGCCTGCGCGACGCCGTCAGACGCGGTGCCCGGCTCAATTCCTCGGTGGAACTGCTGGTGCACCTGATGCACGACCAGGGCGATGTGCTGGTGAATATCGTGCGGGGCACCACCAACCGGGTGGACGGTATTGAAGACAGCCTGCTGGCCGGGCGGCTGGAGAAGAAGCGTGCCGACCTGGGCTCGCTGCGCCGCCTGCTGGTGCGGTTGCAGCGCCTGCTGGCGCCCGAGCCGGCCGCGCTGTTCCGCCTGCTGAAGAAGCCGCCGCACTGGATTGTGGAAGACGACCTGCAGGAGCTGCGCCAGTCCACCGAAGAGTTCAATGTGGCGCTGAGCGACATGGCGGCGCTGCAGGAGCGCATCAAGTTGCTGCAGGAAGAAATTGCCGGGCGCGTGGCCGAGGGCAGCAACCGCACGCTGTTTGTGCTGACGGTGGTCACCGTGCTGGCCCTGCCCATCAACATCATTGCCGGGCTGCTGGGCATGAACGTGGGCGGCATTCCACTCAACGAGCATCCCTATGGCTTCTGGATTGTGGTGGCCATCATCGTGAGCTTCACCGCCATTGCCGCCTGGCTGGCCTTTCGCAACGTGCGCGACTGAAGGCATGCCGCGCGCCTTCTTCCTGGTGCTGGGCGTGCAGTTTCTTTCGACGCTGGCCGACAACGCCTTTTTGATTGTGGCCATCGCACGCGTGCTGGAGCTGTCGGGCCCGGCCTGGCTGATCCCGCTGCTCAAAATCAGCTTCACCCTGTTCTATGTGCTGCTGGCGCCTTTTGTCGGACCGCTGGCCGATGCCTTTCCCAAGGGGCGCGTCATGTTGCTGGCCAATGCGCTCAAGGTCTGCGCCATGCTCTTGCTGCTGGCCGGTTGCAGCCCGCTGCTGGCCATCGGCCTGGCCGGTTTCGGTTCGGCCGTCTATGCACCGGCCAAATACGGCCTGATCACCGAACTGCTGCCACCGCGGGATCTGGTGCGGGCCAACGGCTACTTTGAAAGCGCCACGGTCTGCGCCGTGATCTTTGGCACGGTGCTGGGCGGACTGCTGGTCAGCCCGCTCATGCCCTTGCTGCGTCTGCCGGTTGCAAGCGGGCTGCGCGAGCTACCCGCCACGGCGCTGGTGGCCGGCATGCTGGTGCTGCTGAGCATGAACGCGGTAGCCATGCTGCTCAGCCTGGCGGTGCGCGACAGCGGCGTGCGCTATGACCGGCATTCCATCCATCCCGCGGCCTTGATCCGCCGCTTTGTGCAGGAGAACGGCGTGCTGTGGCGAGACGCCCTGGGCGGCCTGTCCATGTCGGTCACCACCCTGCTGTGGGGCGTGGGGGCCACGCTGCAACTGATCGTGCTGCGCTGGGCCCATGAGGCGCTGGGCCTGCCGCTGGCACAGGCTGCGTACCTGCAGGGCGTGACGGCCGTGGGTGTGGTGGCCGGTGCCGTGCTGGCCAGCCGCTGGATCGGCCTGGCCCAGGCCGAGCGCCTGTTGCCGGTGGGGGTGGTGTTGGGTCTGCTGTTGCCGCTGCTGTTGTGCATCTCCAACCCCTGGACTGCGGCTGCGCTGCTGATGCTGGTGGGGGCGCTGGCCGGCTTCTTTGTGGTGCCCATGAACGCCTTGCTGCAGCACCGCGGCTGCAGCCTGCTCACCGCCGGCCGCTCGATTGCCGTGCAGGGGTTTAACGAAAACGCCGGCATGCTGCTGATGCTGGCCGGCTATGCCGCCGCCATCGCACTTGAACTGCCCCTGTCTGCGTTGGTGCTCGGCTTCGGCTTGCTGGTGTCGGGCGGCATGCTGCTGCTCTGGCTGCTGAAGCCGGCCTAATCCGGGCGCTGGAACACGCCGACACCGGCGTGCTTGGCCGAGCGCTTGGCTGCTGCGGCCAGCGTGGCAATCTCGGCCGCCGAGGTGTAGCGCCGGCCGGTGATGCACACCGCCCCGATGGTGACCGTGGTACAGGGGAAAAAGCGCTGCACACCATGCCGGTCTTCGGCCTGGATGCCGCCGGCCAGACGGTCCGGCGCATCAAACAGATCGATGGCGCCGGCATTGAACGCGGCCACGATGCGCTCGCAGCGTGCGCGCCAGTCCAGGCTCTGGAACAGCAGGATGAAATCGTCGCCACCCACATGGCCCAGGAAGTCGCGTTGCGCATCGCACTGCTCCATGGCAATGCGCGCCATCAGGCGGATCATCTCGTCCCCGCGCCAATAGCCGTAGCAGTCGTTATAGGGCTTGAAGTGGTTCAGGTCGGCATAGCAGGCGACGAAATTGCCCTGGCGCTTGAGCAGCCGCTCGATGTGCTGGCTGATGGGGATATTGCCCGGTAAGAAGGTCAAGGGGTTGGCATGCCGCGCGGCTTCAATGCGGGTCTCGGTAACCGAGCGCACCAGCTGGTCGCCGGTACCCAGGCCGGCATAGCGGCCGTTCTCGGTGACGATAAAGCCGTCCACCAGGTAGCGCTGGTCCTGCGAGGTCAGTATGCCCACGAGCTCGTCGATCTGGTGTTCGCGCTCAATGATGCGAGGCTCCCGGTTGGTGTGCATGGCGCAGGACTTGCGGCCCCAGACTTCCCGGTAGTAGAGCTTGGAATACTCGTTCATGAAGCCGTTGCGGTTGATGATGCCCACCGGCCGCTGGTCCTCCACCACCGCCAGCGCATGCAATGAAGCATCCGCCAGAAAGATGCGTGCCACTGCATCGTTGGTCGTATCCGGTGTCAAGGTGGGGGCCGCCACGATGGACAGCTTGCGCAGCTGCCCGGCCACCGCCGCCCGGCTCAGCTCGGGAAACACCGCCACCTGTCGTTCACTCAGAACGCGCAGCACGGCACTGGACGTGTCGGGCGCGGGCTCGCGGTCCGGATGGCCCAGAAAATAGCCCTGGCCGTAGGCGATACCCATGTCGCGCAGCACCCGCAAGTCCTGCTCCGTCTCTATGCCCTCGGCCACCAGTTCACTGCCAAACAGGCTGGCAATCTGCTGCAGGGCCTGGATGGTCTTGAGCTTGTCGCCCTGCACACTGACTTGTTTGATGAAGTAGCGGTCAATCTTCACCATGTCCGGCTTGAGCTGCGACCACAGCCGCAGGCTGGAGTGGCCATCGCCAAAGTCATCCAGTGCCAGCCCGATGCCGCTGCCACGGATGCTGACCATGGCCTCGGCCAGCGCGTCCATGTCGGCAATGCGCTCCTGCTCGGTAATTTCCACCACCAGGGCACGCGGCAACAAACCCTGGCTGTCCGCCATCCGGTCCAGATGGTCGTGGCCCAGGGTCTGCACCATGCGCATCAGCGTCGTGGCGCTCAGGTTGACAAACAAGCGCCCCGGCGGCTTGAGCTGGCCCCAGCGTCGCAGAATCGCCAGCAGCGCGGCGTATTCCAGCTCGAACTGCAGATGCTCCTGGGCCGCTGCCCGGAACAAGGCGTCGGGCGTGTGCAGCGCGCTGCCGCGCGGACCCCGGATCAGCGCCTCGTGGGCATAGACGCCGGGCCGTCCCAACGTGAGGATGGGCTGAAACACCGGGTACAGCCCCTGCTCGTCCAGCACCTGCTCCAGCGGGCCGTGGCCGCCGGTGAGCTGCAGTGCCATGGATTCGCGCTTCATGGCGTCGCCTGCACCAGGCTGCAAATCTTGCCGTTGCACTGCACCCGCATGCCCACAGGTTTGGGTGGAGTCACCTCCATTTCGCGGGTCTGGGCCAGGCGCACCGTGCAATCCCCTTCAACCGTGCTGCACAAGGCAGCGTCCGAGATGCCGACCTTCTTTTGCGTCCGCCGGTAGTCCTGCAAAAACTCGGCGGCAATCTGGTCTGCATTCATATGGCCCACCCGCATATAGCTCAGGGCGCCGACAAAAGCGAAGTACTCAATACCCAGCTTCTTCAAGGGCGCAGCGCCCTGGGCATCACGCAGCTCGCGCAGGCATTGCGAGTAGGCGTTGGTGTCGCGGTACATGTGCTTAAAGCATTGCTCCTGCGCCTGGTGGGCGGCATGGGCAATGGTTTGCTGGCGGGCATCCGGTGCGGCCACAGCCTGTTGGCACAGCAGGGTGGTCAGAACCAGCAAAGCAGCAGTGGTTTTTGCAATCACGATGGGCATGGTTCTCAAAATGGGCAAAGCCCTCCCGCTGCCGGGAGGGCTTTGCTGCTGTGCAGATGGTCAGTTCAGGCGCGTCACACGGGGAGCCGGCGGGCTCACCGGCGAGTTGGCCTTGAAGTAGGCAATGAAGGCGTCCAGGTCCAGCATCTTGGTGTCGGTGATGTTGGTTCCGGTGGCCATCACCGTGAAGTTGTCACCGCCCGCGGCCAGGAAGCTGTTGGTGACAATCTTGTAGCTCTTGGCCGGGTCAATCACCACCCCATTGAGCTTGAGCGAGCCAGCCACGATGGGGCTGCCGGCGGTGACAAAGTTGCCGGTGATCTTGCTGTTGTCAAAGGTATAGGTCAGGCCCTTGGAGACTTGCAGAATGCGCCCCGCGGTGCCGGTGGCGGCATTGCTCTTGGCACTGCGGTTGGCGGCCGACCATTGCTGTTCCAGCAGGCTCTGCAGTTGCGCGCCGGTCAGGTTCAGCGTCGACAAGGTGTTGCCAAAGGGCTCCACGGTATTGAGTGCGGCATAGGTTACGGTGCCGGGTGCGGTGTAGGTCAGGTCGGCACGCACACCGCCGGGGTTGGTGATGCCGATGTCGGCACCGCCGGGCACGCCCATCAGATAGGAGTCGGCCATCACATCGCCCATGGCGCCTTCGGCCGATTCGTCGCGTCCCACCACACCGGCCACGGTCATCAGCGCCCGGTTGATGCTGGCGCTAATGGAGCCAACGCCTTGTGCCGCCAGCGTGGCCGACAGGGATTTGTATTTGGTCACCAGTGCATCCACCGCGGCATCTTTGCTGACTGCGCTAAAGCCGGTGGGCAGTACCAGCGTGGCCGCAATGGTGTTGTCAGCCTGCTTTTGCGGCGCCGCATCGGCCTGGATCACCGGCACCGTGTTGGCGCTGGCCGACACCAGGCCCTTGCTGGGTTGCAGCACCAGGTCAATCGCGCTGACAGCGCCACCGTAGTAGCCGGTGGAGGTCAGCAGGATATTTTTCTTGGCGGTCTTGGCGGGGTAGTTGCAGACATATTCCTGGTGCGTGTGGCCGCTGACGATCACGTCCACATCGGCGCTGAGCTTGTCGACGATGGTAGTGATGTCGCCGGACAAGCCGGGGCAGGTCTTGTCATTGACGGTGGTGGCCGTGGTCTGGCCACCCTGGTGAATCAGCACCACCACGGCGTTCACGCCATTGGCCTTGAGCTGGGCTGCGTACTGGTTGATGACGGCAGACTCTTCCTTGAACTCCAGACCGGCCACGCCCGTGGCCGATACGGCCGTGGGGGTGCCCTGGAAGGTCAGTCCGACAAAGCCCACGCTGACGGTGCCGAAACGCTTGATATAGGTGGCTGGCAACAGGGGCTTGCCGGTGGCCGTGACATTCACATTGGCGGCCAGGTATTTGAACTTGGCACCGGGGTAGATGCCATTGACCAGACAGGTGTCGGTGCCGACCACACCCTGTCCGTTGGCGGCGGGGAAGCAGCCGCCGTTCTGCATGCGCAGCAGCTCGGCGCTGCCGCGGTCAAATTCGTGGTTCCCCACCGAAGTCACTTCCAGGCCGATGGTGTTGAGGATGTCCACCGTCGATTCGTCGTGGTTGATCGAAGACTCAAAGGGTGATGCGCTGATGGCGTCGCCGGCACCCACCAGGATGTTGTTGGGGTTGGCTGCCTTGAGATTTTTGACCACGCTGGCCAGGTAGGCAGCACCACCCACCGTCACCTTGAGTCCGGCCCCGCCATTGGGTAGCACCATGGTGCCGCCATTGCTGGTGGAGGGGGGCGCAAAGTTGCCATGGAAATCGTTCATGGCAATCATGCGAACGCTGACCGGCGTGGCGGCCACGGCATCCAGCGCGGCATCCACGGCATTGCCGCTTTGCGTTGCGGTCTTGGCCACCAGTTTGTCGCCGATCAAATCCTTCAGGGCGCTGGTGTCCACGCCATTGGCGGCCAGATTGGCCAGCACCACGCTCTGTGCCGCAGCCAGTTTTTCCCGGCTGACGGTGCCGGCCTTGCTGGCGTCAAAGGCGGCAAAGAAGGCGGCGGTATCGACGCTGTCGCTGGACAGGGATGCCACCATCTGCTCGGTCAGCGGTGTGATATTGGCGGTGGCGCTGGTGCCGAAACTGTTCGCCACGGAGTGCAGCTTGTGCGTGGCATCGCTGGCTTCCAGCATGCACGGAAAACTGCCGCTGGCCGACAGCGTAAAGCTGCCGTCGCTGCCGGCACGGGTGCTGCTGGTCTGTCCGTTGACGCACAGCAGCGACACCGAGGCGCCTGCCATGGCCGCACCCGTAGCGGCCACGCCGCTGACCGTGGGTGGCACGGCGTTGCTGCTGCCGCCGCAACCGAACAGCGCGGCCGAGCCCATGGCCATGGCGCACAGCGACAGGGCAAAGCGCCGTGAGGGGAGAACGTGAAGCTGAAAAGTCATAAGGGGTCCTGAAATGAGGGGGTGACTGCAACCATGCTAGGTGGGCAAGATGAAATTCCCGTGACAAAAAAACGGCGGCCCTTGCGAGCCGCCGTATCAAGATCTAGGAGTAAACGAAGTCGTTGTTATTAGAAGTTGTAGCGCATGCCCAGACCCAGCACGCTGGGGGTATCGCCAGCCTTGGCCACCGAGGGGAAGTTGTCGGCCGCGGCAAACGTGCCCTTGGCATTCTTGCTGTTGGTGATCTGTGCCCAGTAGGTGTAGACGGTGAAGTCCTTGTCCATGGCGTAATCGGCTTCGAGTGCAGTGGCCGTCAGGTCATCGGCGGCGCCGCTGGAGGATTCGCTGGACGCGCCGTAGCTGGCCTTGAGCGTGGTCTTGCCCATGGTGTAAGTGCCGGAGATGATCCAGTTGTTGGTCTTCTTGGTGTTGCCGTTGTCGATGGTGCTGTAGGCCACGCCGGTGGACCAGTTGTCGATCTTGACGCCAGCGGTCATCTTGACGCCGGTCTCGGTGTAGCCGGTGGTTGTGTTGGTGGGAACAATCGCGTTTTCCTGCGACTGGTAGGCATAGCCGGCGTTGAACATGCCGTTGTCCCAGTACAGCGAAGCACCGATCATGGGGCGTGTGTAAGCGGGCGCAGTAGCCGTGGCAACGGGGGAGGCCTCATCGGGCGAGTAGGCCAGCTTGGCCACCGTGTCGGCAAACTTGGGGCTGGTGAACAGCATCACATTGTTCTTGCGGGTGTGGATGTTGTCGAAGCCGCCCACGCCTGCGGTGTTGGTGGCGGACTTGGAGCCCTTGCCGTGGATGATCAACTCTTGCAGGTCGCCTTCAGCCCACAGCGAAGTGGCCGTGCCTTCCATGGACTTCAGCGGCATGTCGTAGGTGCCAACGATCACGCTACCCAGGGCGTCGCTGCTCAGGCCGACGAAGCTGTTGCGATTGCCCAGGCCTTTGACGGTTTGGGTGGAATCGTCAGGGGATGCGCCGGTTTCCAGTTGAAAGATACCCTTGACATCGCCACCGAAAGCCTTTTCGCCCTTGACGCCCAGGCGGGAAGAAAAGTTTTGCAGGTAATAGCGGCTGGGGGTGTTGGTGTTGTTGTTCAATTCCATGGCCATGTCCAGGCGTCCGTAGAGGGACACACTGGCAGGTACTGCGACCGGCGTGTCAGCGAAAGCGCCGGTGGAATAAGTAGCGCCACCCATGGCAAGCAGGGCTGCGACCGAGGTCATGGTTTTGCGGAAAGAGGTTTTCATAAATCGCCTGTGTTGGTTTGTTTTCTGACTGCGCAAGAATCTGCAATCAGTCGGCGCTGAGGTTAGGGTTTTCCCGTTGCGGTCTTTTGACTTTTGCATGTCAAACATTTGACGTTGCAATTCGCAAACAGTCGGCAGGGCCGTCAGGTTCTGCAAGCAAGAAGACTTTGAACTGTCATGTTGTTTTGCTGAACTCGCAGGCGTTTCACCTGCAACTACCCACCCGCCATGTCCAAAAAATTACTTGCTCTCGCCACCTTTATTGGTTGCGCCTTGTGCGCCGCCGGCAACCCCTTGTATGCACAAGCGGTCAGCAAAAAGCCCGATCCGGTGCTGCTGCGCTTCTCCACCGTGGGCGACTCGCGCCAGGACCCGAAAGAGGCCGATGCGACCATGCTGCCGCTCAGCGCGCAAGACAAGATCTGGCTGCAAAACACCAAGGCCTGGTCGCGCATCATGCGCGGCATCGAGGCGCAGCAGTCCAAGCTCTTGTTCTTCAATGGCGACATGATCATGGGCTATGGCACAGCCGGCCCCACGCCCAGCAACAGCGTGGCCGACGTGGTGGGCTCCGACCTGATGGCCTTCTATCGCCAGTATGGTTTCTGGCGCGGCATGGTGGCGCCCCTGATGGAGGCCGGCACCTACGTGGTGCCCGTGCCCGGTAACCACGAAGTGCAGTCCAAACCGATGGGCAAGAAGGCCCAGCCGGAGAACGAAAACGCCTGGCGCGCCAATATGGGCGACCTGATTGTGGACACCGGACGCTTTCAGAAAATCGTCGGTACCGCGGCCAGCAACGTCAATGTGCAAAACAACGGCGCACTCGATGGCCTGAGCAGCGACCAGAGCCAGCTGTCCTACAGCTTTGATGTGAAGGACGCGCACTTCGCCATCATCAACACCGACCCGGTAGGCAAGGACAACACCGCACCGGTGGCCTGGCTCGCCAAAGACCTGGAAGAGGCCCAGGCACGCGGCGCCAAGCATGTGTTTGTGTTCGGCCACAAGCCGGCCTTTTCGTACAACCTGGGCACCGAGGAAAAGCCCAACCCCGGCATTGCCGGCCTGGACAAATTCATCCCGGCACGCGATGCCTTCTGGGATGTGATCGAGCGCGCCGGTGCCACCTACTTCTGCGGCCACGAGCACGAGTTCCACATGGCCCAGCCGCGTGGCGCAGCCTGGCAGGTGCTGGTGGGCAGTGGTGGTTCGCCCTGGGATGCCCAACCCGGCGAAGTCACCCAAAACCCCGGCACCGACCGCTCCTATGCCTGGGCCACGGTCTCCATTCACCAGAGTGGCAAGGTGGACATCGATGCCTACGGCTTTGACGACCAGTTCGGCCCGACCAAACCCATCCAGCACGTGGTACTGGCGCACTAGGCCTGACTTCAAAATGTCAAAAAAGCATCACGGTTTCGCAACCTGCGCTCTTTAGCCTAAGGGGGTGAAAACCTCAGACGACCTCCTCATCGAGTCCTACGCCGCCAAGCCAGCCAGTCTGCGCATTGCCGTGGTGACGGAAACTTTTGCCCCCGAAGTCAACGGTGTCGCCATGACGCTGGGGCGCATAGTGGACGGGCTGTTGCAGCGCGGCCATGTGGTGCAGGTGGTGCGACCGCGCCAGGGCCAGGAGCAGCACGCGCACCGTGCCGGGCTGGACCAGGTGCTGTCGCACGGCATCCCGGTGCCCACCTATGGCGAGCTGCGCTTCGGCCTGCCGTCCAAGGGGCGGCTGGTCAAGCTGTGGGGGGCGCAGCGTCCGGACATCGTGCACGTGGTCACCGAAGGGCCGCTGGGCTGGTCGGCCGTTGCGGCTGCGCGCAAGCTCAACCTGCCACTGACCAGCTCGTTTCACACCAACTTCCACAGCTACTCGCAGCACTACGGCATGGGCCTGCTGAAGTCGCCGATCGAGAGCTACCTGCGCAAGCTGCACAACCGCACCCAGGCCACCATGGTGCCCACGCGTGCCATGCTGCAGGAACTCAAGGGCCGCGGCTACGACAACGTCACCCTGGTCTCGCGCGGCGTGGCGATAGAACTCTTCAAACCCTCGCGCCGTTCCGAGGCCCTGCGCGCCAGCTGGGGCGTGCTGCCGGACGATCCGGTGGTGATACTGGTGGGCCGCCTGGCCAAGGAAAAAAATGTCGGTCTGGTGGTGGACGCCTTCCGTGCCATCCAGCTCCGGCTGCCGCGCGCCAAGCTGGTCTTTGTGGGCGACGGCCCCTTGCGCCGCGAGCTCGAAGCGGCCGTGCCCGAAGCGCACTTTGCCGGCGTGCGCAAGGCCGAAGAACTGGCCACGCACTACGCCTCGGGCGACCTGTTTCTGTTTCCCAGCCTGACCGAGACTTTTGGCAATGTGGTGCCCGAGGCCCTGGCCAGCGGGCTGGCCGTGCTGTCGTATGCCAATGCCGCCGCGCAGGAACTGATCATCCACCAGCAAAACGGTGTGCTGGTCCCCAATGGCGATGCGCTGGCCTTTGTCAACGCGTCGGTGGATCTGGCGCTGGACCTGCAGCGCCAGGCCCGCATGCGCGAGATCGGCCCGCGCAGCGTGGCCTTTCTGGCCTGGAGCGCAGTGAGCGAAAGCTTTGAGGGCGTGCTGCGCGAGGTGCTGGCGCGCCACGGCGACTCGTTCGGCGCGGCCGGCCTGGTGCCGGCCCCGAATCCCCTAGCTGCGCCAGCGCAAGAGCGCCTGGCCCATGCGCACCTGAGTCCCCTGCGCTAGGCCCTCGCACAGCGCAAAGCCGGCCGGTGCCAGAACGATGACGGTAGACCCATGCTGGAACCAACCCATCTCCTGTCCCTTGGTGAACGCTGCGTCGCAGGCGATGGTCTTGGCGCCTTGGTAGCCCATGTGAAACAGCACATCCAGAAAGTGCAGCCGGATGCTGGCCACCAGAATCGCCGCCACCGGCACCAGCGCAATGCGCTGGCCGGCCATGGTGCTGCTGCCGTTGAGCCGGGTGCTGAGAAAGGCCCGCTCGTTCTTGCAAAACAGCTTTTCCACGCGCTTGAGGGCAATCGGGTTCACGTTCCAGGTGTCGCCCGAAAAGTAACGCACCTTCTCCACCGTGCAGTCATAGGGTGCATGGAAGCGGTGGTACATGGAGCTGGTCAGGCGCAGGGTGACAAAGCTGCCATCAACCCAGGCGCTCAGGTCTTCTTCCGGGCCCAGCAGGTCTTCCAGCGTGTACGGAAAGCCCTTGGCCTGAAACACCTGGGTGCCTTCAATCTTTCCTGCTGCACCGATGATGGCGTCCACCGGGCTGCTCAGCACGTCGGCGCTGGGGTCGATGCTGCGCGCGCCGTCTTTGAGCTCGCGCGTAAAGCAGGCATGCATGCTCTTGAAGTGCTGCTGTTTGGCCTCGCGCAAATCCAGCGCACTGAAAAATTTCCAGATCGCGATGGACGCCTGCGCCACCAGCGGCTGCTCGATCTGGCTCAGGCGTCCCACCATCTGCGTCAACCAACGCCGCGGCAGGCGGTTGGTCAGCAAAAAGTTCAGATCCTCGTTGGCCAGCACCTTGTGTATCTGTTTTCTCAAAGTCATGTTCAAAGTTTCCCTAATTTGTATTGCATGGAAGGCACTATCCCGTGAATGAATCGTTTGGTTTCAACGCCATGGCCCTGGCGGCTGTTGGCAGCGCAGCGCTGTTTGTGGCGGTGCGCAAGGCGCAGGCCCGCATTGACCTGTCGTTTGCCAAGCACCGCTCGCTGGCCGGGCATCCGCGCTGGGCGCGCCGCATCGCCGGCCTGCTGCCCAGCTACCGCTACGACGAGGACCAGGCCTTTGCCGTGGATGGTGCGCCGCCCGACGTGGTGGAGAAGCGCCGCGCCGCCTTTGCAGCCCTGATTGCGCGGGGCCAGGCGCGTTACCCCAAGAGCCTGCAGGCCAGCGCCGAGGCGGCACAGACCCTGTCGGACCTGCAGTTTGTTAGCGCCTACCGCGTGCCCTTCCAGTTCCGCAAGGTCGCAGCACAGGGCCTGAAGGTGGGCTCGTTTGTACAGAGCACTGCCGGCGTCACCGTGACCGATCTGGACGGCAATGTCTTTTTTGATCTGACCGGCTCGTATGGCGTCAACCTGTTCGGCAACGACTTCTACAAGCAGTGCATGGCCGAGGGGGCCGCGCTGGTGGCCGACCTGGGCCCGGTGCTGGGCGCCTACCACCCGGTGATGCTGGACAACCTGCAGCGCCTCAAGGCCATCAGCGGCATGGAGGAGGTGTCCTTCCACATGTCGGGCACCGAGGCCGTGATGCAGGCCGTGCGCCTGGCGCGCTACCACACGGGGCGCAACAAGCTGGTGCGCTTTTGCGGCTCTTACCACGGCTGGTGGGGCGATGTGCAACCGGGCATAGGCAACCCCATCCATGCGCGCGACACACTCAATTTGACCGAGATGGGCGACGCCAGCCTGCAGGTCTTGCGCACCCGCACGGACATTGCCTGCGTGCTGATCAACCCGCTGCAGGCACTGCACCCGAATGCTGCGGCACCGAGTGATGGTGCCATGCTGGACAGCGCGCGCAAAGCCCATTTCGACCGCCCGGCCTACACCGCCTGGCTGCACGCCCTGCGCACCCTGTGCACCGAGCGCGGCATCGCGCTGATCTTTGACGAGGTGTTCATGGGCTTTCGCCTGGCCAAGGGCGGTGCGCAGGAGTACTTTGGTGTGCGTGCCGACCTGGTCACCTATGGCAAGACCCTGGGCGGCGGCCTGCCCATCGGCGTGGTCTGCGGCAAGCGTGCCTGGATGCGCCGCTTTCGCGAAGGCAGTCCGGCCGACATCTGCTTTGCCCGCGGCACCTTCAACTCGCACCCCTATGTGATGGGTGCCATGAATGTGTTTTTGCGCCGGCTGGAAGACGCCGATATCGCCGCCCTGTATGCCAACGTGGATGCCACCTGGGAGCGCCGGGCCGACCAGATGAACGCGCGCCTGCTGGCCGCTGGTGTGCCGGTGCAGGTGGAGGGCATGTCCTCGGTCTGGACCGTGCTCTACACGCAGCCGGCCTGCTTCAACTGGCTGTTTCAACACTATCTGCGTTTTGAAGGCGTGGCCCTGAGTTGGGTAGGCAGTGCGCGCATCATCTGGAGCCTGAATTTCAGTGATGCCGAGTTTGAGCAGGTGCTGCAGTGCTTCGAGCGTGCCGCCCGGGCCATGCAGGCTGATGGCTGGTGGTGGCACGATGGTGTGAGTACCAACAAGACCATCAAGCGCCGTCTGTTGCGCGAGATGCTGGCCGCCCGGTTCAAGGGCGTGGGGCAGTAGTTCCAGTGTGTACATAGGTGAAAGGGGCGCTGGCAAGGCGCCCCTTTTTTTGTTTGCGCAAATGCGTACGCGTACTGTGTGTACGCCGCTGCCACCGGGGTAGATGCTTCCGTCCGTGTCCCCCGCCCTGCGGGCTCCTCCTTTACCTACCGGAACCATCCACCCCGGTGTCAGCGGCAGCCAGCAGGGTGGGTGCGCAAGGCCTGAAGTCCCCATGCATTCAATCCCGTGCGCGCCAAGCATGTTGGCGGACGCGGGACGGTGTGACTTGGTTCCAACGTGACAGAGTGACTGCAATCAGGCCACAGGCCCCAAGGTGCCGCGCTGCTCGATCAGCTCGCCACGCAACAGCGCCAGGGGTGCCTTGTGGTACAGATAGATGTCGTGAAACGGGTCGGTCAAAATCTTGGTCATCCACACCAGGCCATCCAGCACGCCCTTGATGAAGAACAGATGCACCGTGCGGAACAGCAGGCCGCCCACACCAATGCCCAGCCACAGCAGACCGGTGTGGCGCGCAAAGCCTTCCAGCGTGGTGGCGGGCTCAAACAGACCGAAGGCGGCCGGCTGCACCAGCAGCAACACCGGGGCGGCTGCCCAGATGCTCAGCAGCACAATCTTGCGGCGCAGGTTGTAGCCCACCTTGATGGCTTCCTTGTGGTCTTGCGAGGCCTGGTTCACTTCGTCGTAGCCCAGGGGCTCGAAGAAGAAGTGGCCGCTTTGGCGCGTGGTCATGGACACCAGCCAGGCCACCAGGGCTGCGGCTGCGGGGTCGGTGAACAGCAGGGCATAGGCCACCAGAAAACTGATGGCGCTGATCAGATGCAGGGTCTGGTTGATGCGGCTGTGGTGGTAGTAGCGGTGGTCGTCCCAGCGCTGGATCTTGAGTTGCCTGAAAAATTCATTCATGTGAGGTGTCCCCGGTTGCAATGGCTGGATGCTAGAAGTGTTTGATGGCAAAGCTGTGACAAAACGCGTGACGCTTTGGTGAATCCACGCCCCGCGTCATGCCCCTGTGTCAGCGGCCTATGGCCAGGTACTCAAAGCCCATGCCACGTACCCACTGCGGGTCGTACAGATTGCGGCCGTCAAAAATCAGCGGCTGCTTCAGGCTGGCCTTGATGCCGTCGAAATCGGGGCTGCGGAACTCCTTCCACTCGGTCACGATCAGCAGCGCATCGGCATCGGCCAGGGCCGCGCCGGCCGAGTCGGCAAATGCCACGCCGGCAAAGTCCTGCAGCAACTGCTGCGCATGCGCGGTGGCCACCGGGTCGTAGGCGCACACGGTGGCGCCGGCCTCGATCAGGTCGCGTATCACCGTCAGGCTGCTGGCCTCGCGCATGTCATCGGTGTTGGCCTTGAAGGCCAGGCCCCAGATGGCAAAGTGGCGCCCGCTCAAGTCCGCGCCAAAGCGCGCTTTCACCTTGTTGCCCAGCACATGCTTTTGCGCGCTGTTGGCCGCCTCCACAGCACCCAGCACCTGGAGTTCCATGCCTGCGTCCACCGCGGCAGTCTTGATCAGCGCCTTCACGTCCTTGGGAAAGCAGGAGCCGCCATAGCCGGCGCCGGCATACAGAAAGTCATAGCCGATGCGCGGATCGCTGCCTATGCCCTTGCGCACCTGCTCAATGTCGGCACCCAGCTTTTCGGCCAG
>CANBTQ010000010.1 GCA_947372425.1 Comamonadaceae bacterium
AGTGCCACGCCGTCCTGCGGGCAGCAGCATCCAGCAAACCCATTTTGAAAGTGCAAACATGACCTCTCTCGTTATTGCCGAACACGACAACACGTCCATCAAAGCGGCCACGCTCAACACCATTGCTGCCGCCGCGCAGTGCGGGGGCGATGTGCATGTGTTGGTGGCTGGTTTTAACGCCGGCGCCGCTGCTGCAGCTGCCGCGCAAATCGCTGGTGTGGCCAAGGTCATCCATGCCGATGAAGCCGGGCTGGAACACGGTCTGGCCGAAAACGTCGCGGCGCAGGTGCTGGCTATCGCCGGTCATTACAGCCACCTCGTTTTCGCAGCCACCGCTTCGGGCAAGAACATGGCCCCGCGCGTCGCCGCCAAGCTGGACGTCGGCCAGGTCAGCGACATCACCAAGGTCATCAGCCCCGACACCTTTGAGCGCCCCATCTACGCCGGCAATGCCGTGGCCACCGTGCAGGCGCTGGATGCCACCAAGGTGCTGACCGTGCGCACCACGGGCTTTGACCCTGTCGCTGCCACCGGTGGCAACGCCGCGGTGGAAAGCATGGCCGCTGTGGCCGCGTCGGCCAGCGTGAACTACCTGGGCTCTGAGATTGCCAAGAACGACCGCCCCGAACTGACCAGCGCCAAGATCATCGTCAGCGGTGGTCGTGCCTTGGGCAGCAGCGAAAAATTTACCGAAGTCATTACGCCCCTGGCCGACAAGCTGGGCGCGGCAATGGGTGCATCCCGCGCGGCTGTTGATGCGGGCTATGCGCCCAACGACTGGCAAGTGGGCCAGACCGGCAAGATCGTCGCACCGCAACTCTATGTGGCCTGCGGCATCAGTGGTGCCATCCAGCACCTGGCGGGCATGAAGGACAGCAAGGTCATCGTGGCCATCAACAAGGATGCCGAAGCGCCGATCTTCTCGGTGGCCGATTACGGCGTGGTTGCCGACCTGTTTGTGGCCGTGCCGGAGCTGGTTGCAGCGCTGTAGGCCGCCGTGCCGGGGCGGGAGGCGGCCGGGCCGCCCCGCTTTGCTGATGTAGGTCAAGCAAGGCCCAAACACCGGGCCGATTCCGACCGATGGGCTTTGCGTGCAAGCCCGGGCTCACTAAAATTTTCCCCATCAGGATCCGTGGAGGCCGTGCCGCTGTGCCGGAACGGACAGATCCCATGCAGCAAGGAAAATACCCATGAGCGCAGAAACCGTTGAAAAAAAAGCCCCGTATGTGATTGAGTGGCGCGAGGGCTTCAAGATCGGCATTGCCCAAGTGGACCAGGAGCACCGCCATCTGTTCACCCTGGTGCGTGCGCTCAATCTGCAGTCGGTGCAGCACACGGTGGAAGAGCTGCTGGACTATGTGGTGACCCACTTTTCCAACGAGCAGGACCTGATGGAATCCAGCGGTTACCCGGCCTTTGACCAGCATCTCAAACTGCACGAGGAATTCGGCGCCCACGTGGCCGACTTTCTGGGCAATGGCGAGGACTGGTCGGAAGAGCGGGTGCAGGAGCTGCGCCGCTTCCTGAACAAATGGCTGATCGGCCACATCATGACGCACGACCTGCGCTTCGGAAAATGGCATGCCGGCCAGAAGGCGCTGAAAGCGGCGCCCCCTGCTCCGCGGACGGTTGCACCGCAGGGCTTCTTTGCCCGCCTCTTCGGCAAGCACTAAGGCGCACGGCGACCGGGGTCGTCCGCCGTCACTAGAATGGGCGGCACTTCGGGGGAAATGATGGCCGCGTCCAACGCTCGAGCAGACCATGGCGCCACACTGCGTCTGGTGCTCACCTACGCGCTGTTCGCCAGCGTCTGGATCCTGCTGTCAGACCGGGTGGTGGTCTGGATTTTTCGCGACCCCGAGCAGATCGGTTTTGTCAGTTCGGTCAAGGGCTGGCTGTTTGTCGGCGTGACCTCCGTCCTGCTCTACGGCCTGATCCAGCGCTACCTGAGAAAAATCCAGCACAGCCTGCTGCTGGAGTCGCAGGCCCGGGCACAAAGTGCCCACTCCCACGAACTGCTGGCGGCCATTGTGGACAGCACCGAGGACGCGATTTTTGCCAAGGACCTGGAGGGCCGCTACGTGCTCATGAACCGGGCCGGCAGCCGCTTTGTCGGCAAGGACAAACAGCAGGTGCTGGGCCGCGATGACCGGGCCCTGTTCCCGCCGGATCAGGCCGCCATGCTGATGGAGCAGGGCCGCCGGGTGGTGGCAGACCAGCGCTTGCACACCGCTGAAGAGGTGCTCAGCACCGTCCATGGCGAACGCATCTTCCTGGCCACCAAGGGCCCGCTGCGCGACCCGCAGGGCCGGGTCTTTGGCACCTTTGGCATCTCGCGCGAAATCACCGACCACAAGCACATGCTGCAACGCCTGCGCAACAGCGAGCAAAGGCTGCGCCTGGCGCTGGACGCCACGCACGAGGCGCTGTGGGACTGGGACCTGCGCAGCGGTACGGTCTACCGCTCGCCGCGCTATTTTGAAATCATCGGCCGCGCCGAAAGTGCCTGTCCGCCCGATGTTTCCCTGTTCCAGTCCACGGTGCATGCCGACGACCTGCCCTTGGTGGCGGAGGCCATTGACGCGCACCGCGCCGGCACAACCCCGGCCATCGAACTGGACTACCGCCTGGCCGGCACCGAAGCAGCCCCGCGCTGGATGCGGATGCGCGGGCGCGTGGTCGAGCGCGATGCCGATGGCCAGCCGCAGCGGCTGGTAGGCACCCTGGCCGATGTGACCGACGCGCGCCTGGCCGAAGAGCACCTGCGCCAGCTCAACCAGGACCTGGAGTCCAAGGTGGCCGAACGCTCGCAGGCCCTGCTGGACCTGTACGACCAGGCTCCCTGTGGCTACCACTCGCTGGCACCGGACGGCACCATCCTGCGCGTCAACAAAACCGAGCTGGTGCTGCTGGGCTATGCGGCAGAAGCCTTTGTGGGCCGGCCCCTGGAGGCCTTCATGGCGCCGCACAGCGTGCCGCTGTACCGCAGCAGCGCGGCCGAACTGGAGCGCACGGGCCGCATCCGCGACCTGGAATGCGACTTTGTTTGCCAGGACGGCCGCGTGCAGGCCTTTCTGCTCAGTGCCGACCTGTTGCGCGATGCGGCCGGGCAGCCCCTGGTCACCCGCGGCACCCTGGTCGACAACAGCGAGCGCAAGGCGCAGACCCGGCGCATTCTGGATCTGAACCAGTTTCTCAACGGTGTGCTGGAGGTGCTGCCCTTTGGCCTGGTGGTGCTCAACCGCGCACAGCAGGTGATTCTGCGCAACCAGCTGTTCGGCAGGCTGCTGGCCTATCCACCGGAGCTGACCGCGCAAGAGCCGCTGCACTACCCGGCGCTGGTGCGCTTCAACCATGCGCGGGGGGACTATCCGGGCCAGACCCTGGAGCAGGCCCTGCAGGGCTTTGCCCAGGTCTGCGAGGCCCGCCAGGCGCAGCTGCTGGAGCGCAAGCAGTCCAGCGGCACCCACCTCGAGATACGCACGCAGCCGATCTCCAGCGACTGGACCCTGCTGACCTTTACCGACGTCACCGCCCACAAGGCTGCCGAGCAGTCCCTGGAGTCGGCCCGCCACGTGGCCGAGGCGGCCACCCTGGCCAAGAGCGAGTTCCTGGCCAATATGAGCCACGAGATCCGCACCCCCATGAACGGCATCCTGGGCCTGGCCTATCTGCTCGAACGTGCCGGCCTGCCACCCGAGGCGGCCGGGCTGGCGCGCAAGATCGGCCGCACCGGCGAAGCCCTGCAAGGCATCCTCAACGACATCCTCGACTTCTCCAAGATCGAGGCTGGCCAGCTGACGCTGGAGACCACCGGCTTCACCCTGTCTGATGTGCTGGAAAGTGTCTCCACCATCATGGTGACCGAGCCGGCCCATGCCGAACTCGAGCTGGCCATTGCACCGCCGCCCGAGCGTTTGCGCGCCCTGCTGGGCGACCCGCTGCGCATCAGCCAGGTGCTGATCAACCTGGTGGGCAATGCCATCAAATTCACCCGCAGCGGCCATGTGAAGCTGGCGGTGACGCGGCAGGCCCAGAGTGAACGGGGCGTCACCCTGCGCTTCGCTGTCAGCGACAGCGGCATCGGCATTTCCGCGGAGAAGCTGGAGGAGATCTTCAAGGCCTTCAGCCAGGCCGATGCCTCCACCACCCGCCGCTTTGGCGGCACCGGCCTGGGTCTGGCCATCAGCCGGCGCCTGGTCGGCATGATGGGGGGCGAGCTGCAGGTGCGCAGCACCCAGGGCCAGGGCAGCGAGTTCTGGTTCACCCTGCAGCTGCCCTGGGCCCCGCGCAGCGATACGGCCCCGCAGGCGATGCAGGGGCTGGAGGTGCTGATTGCCGACGACAGCGCCATCGCGCGCGACGCCTTGCGCGCCACCGCCCTGGGCCTGGGCTGGAAACCCAGCGTGGTCGACGGCGGGCGCGCCGCCGTGCAACTGGTGCTGGAGCGCCAACAACAGCAGGCGACACCCCAGGTGCTGCTGCTCGACTGGAAGATGCCCGACCTGGACGGCCTGGCCGTGGCCCGGGCCGTGAACAAGGCCCTGCGCGGCACCCAGGGGCCGATCCTGATTCTGGCCACCGCCTACGCGCGCGAAGAGCTGCTGGCCCTGCCCGAGAGCCATCTGGCCGACGCCGTGCTGACCAAGCCGGTGACCTCGTCCAGCCTGTACGACGCGGTCTCGGCCGCGCTGGACCAGCGCGCCGGCAAGGTCCTCCAGGAGGCCCACAGCAACAGCCGCCGGCTGGGCGGCATCCGCCTGCTGGTGGTGGATGACAGCGAGGTCAACCTGGAGATTGCCGAACTGATTTTTGCCGGCGAAGGCGCGCAGGTGCACACCGCCTGCAACGGCCGCGAGGCCGTGGACTGGCTGCAGGCCCACCCCGACAGCATTGACCTGGTGCTGATGGACGTGCAGATGCCGGTGATGGACGGTGTGCAGGCGACCCGGTTGATCCGCTCGCTGCCGGCACTGGCCACGCTGCCGGTGGTGGCGCTGACGGCCGGCGCCTTCAAGGCCAACCAGGACGACGCGCTGGCCGCCGGCATGAACGCGCACCTGAGCAAACCCATGGATGTGGAGCGGGCGGTGGAGACCATTCTGCAGCTGACCGGGCGCCCACAAGCCCCGTCCGCCGGGCTCACGCACGACTCCGCGGCGGCGCACGACGCGAAGCCGCAGGAACTGCCGGGCGTGCAGGTGGAGCGTGGCATCAGCATCTGGCGCGATGCCGGGGTCTACCGCAACTACCTGCGCAAGTTTGTGCGCGACTACGGCGGCTTTGTGGCCCGGGTGCAGGCGCTGCCGCTGCCCGCCATGCAGGCCCAGAGCCACAAGCTGCGGGGTGCCGCCGGCAACCTGGCGCTGGACGCGGTGGCCGCTGCCGCCGCCGAACTGGACGAGCTGCTGCGCGTGCAGGCCGACCCGCACCAGACCCTGCAAAGGCTGCAAGCGGCCCTGCAGCAGGCCTGCGACTCCATCAACGCCTATGCCGGCGTTGAACCGGCCAGCCGCGCGGCCAGCGAGCGCCCGGGCGACCGCGCGCTGCTGGCCCGCCTGCTGCAGCAGTCCCTGGCGGCGCTGGACACCGACAGCCCGGACGGGATGGAAGCGCTGCTGCCGGAACTGGCCGCGCTGCTCACAGCCGACCAGACCACGGCCCTGCGCAATGCCATCGAAAGCTTTGACTTCCGTGCCGGGACCCTGGCCGTGCACGCACTGGCCCGCTCCCTGGGCCTGAACCTGGAGGCCGCTGCATGAGCCAGGCGCCCCTGCTCGTGGTGGACGACGAACCACAAAACCTGGCCGTGATGCGCCAGATCCTGGGCACCAGCTACCGGCTGGTGTTTGCCCGCAACGGCGCCGATGCCCTGGCGGCGGCGGCCAAGCACAAGCCGGCGCTGATTCTGCTGGACATCCAGATGCCCGACATGAACGGTTACGCGGTGTGCCAGGCGCTGAAGGCCGATCCGTCCACCGAGGCGACACCGGTGATCTTTGTCACCTCCATGTCGGACGTGGGCAACGAGGCCGAGGGCTTTGCCCTGGGCGCGGTGGACTACATCGTCAAGCCGGTCTATCCGGCCATTGTGCTGGCCCGGGTGCGCGCCCAGCTCTCGCTGGTGCGGGCCACGCGGCTGGAGCAAAGCTACCGCGACGCCATCTCCATGCTGGGCGAGGCCGCCCACTTCAACGACACCGACACCGGCGTGCACATCTGGCGCATGGCCGCCTATGCCGCGGCGCTGGCCAAGGCCAGCGGCTGGAGCCAGGACGACTGCCAGCTGATCGAACTGGCCTCGCCCATGCACGACACCGGCAAGCTCGGCGTGCCGCAGGCCATTCTGCAAAAGCCCGGCCCGCTCAACGACGAGGAATGGAAGGTCATGAAGACCCACCCGGAGGTCGGCCACGACATCCTGGCGCGCAGCAACTCACCGGTGTTCTGCATGGCCGCCGAAATTGCCCTGCAGCACCACGAGAAATGGGACGGCAGCGGCTACCCCTACGGGCTGCGCGCCACAGCCATTTCGGAAGCGGCGCGCATGGTGGCGATAGCCGACGTGTTCGACGCGCTGACCATGAAGCGCCCCTACAAACCGGCCTGGCCGATGGAGCAGGTGGTGGCCACCATCCGGGCCGGCGTGGGCAGCCATTTCGATCCGCAGCTGGCGCAACTGTTTCTGTCCATCCTGCCCGAGATCGACCGCATCAAGGCGCACTGGGCCGAAGCCGCCGACTAGTTTTCGGGTTCAACCGCTCCAAACAGGGCGTGCCCCAGCGGCCCGGCCTGCAGCGGCTTGGTCAGCGAGGCCAGCAGCTGGAGGCCGTGGAAGCGGGCAATGCGTTTGGCGATCACCAGGTACTGGGTGTCGCCGCCGGTCACCAGCACCAGGCCGCCGGCAAAATGGCGCGCGGCCAGCGCATTCACCAGCTCGATGCCATCGGAGTCGGGCATGAAGATATCGCACAGCACATAGTCGGGTTCGCGCGCCATGCGGTCCATGGCCTGCAGGGCCTGGGTGCCGTCGCTGGCCAGCACGATGTGCACAAAGCCCAGCTGCTCCAGCGCGATGCGGGCCAGCTGCAGGCTGCTGTCCTCGTCATCAATCACCAGCACCACGCGCTGCGCGGCGTCTTTGCGATGGTGCTTCATGGCGGGCTGCGGCATCCGGCCTATTGGGCGACAAAGCCGCTGGCCTTGATCAGGCGGCTCCAGACCCGGGTGTAGGCCTGCTCACGCTGGGCCAGTTGCGCGCCGCTCATGAAGCCCACGCCCAGGCCCATGGTGGTGAGCCGCTCTTTCACATCGGGCAGGGCCAGCACGCGGGCCAGGGCGTCGGCCAGACGCTCCAGCGCGGCGCGCGGTGTGCCGGCCGGCGCATAGATGCCGTAATAGGGCAGCTCTTCAAAACCGCGCAGGCCCAGCTCGGCAAAGGTCGGCACATCGGGCAGCAGGGGCTGGCGGCTGCTACCCATCACGGCGATCACATGCAGCTTGCCGGCACGGTGGTTTTCAATCAGGTCGGGCACCGAGGCCACACCGGCGCCGATCTGGTTGCCCAGCATGTCGGCCATCATGGGCGCGCCGCCGCGGTAGGGTGCGGCCTGCAGGTCGAGCGCGTATTTCTGGCCAATCACCTGCACCAGAAATTCAGGCACCGAGGCCGGCGCCGGCACGCCCACATTGCCGCGCCCGCCACCCTGGTTGCGCACCCAGGCCACATAGGCATTCATGCTGCGCGCCGGGGTGCCGCCGGACACCGCAAACGCATTCACAAAAGTGGCCACGCCGGCCACCGGCACAAAGTCGCGCGCCGGGTCGTAGCCCGGGGCTTTGAGCACCTGCGGCAGGATGGAGATGGTGTGGTCGTGCGTGAGGAACACGGTGTTGCCATCCGGCGCCGCGGCCTTGAGCGCCTGCGCCGCAATCTGGCCGCCGGCACCGGCCCGGTTGTCCACCAGCACCGGGTTGCCCAGCACATCCTTGAGCTTGTCGGCCAGGATGCGGGCAATGCTGTCGGTGCCGCCGCCTGGCGGAAAGCCCACCAGCAGATGCAGTGGCAGGCCCTGCGCACGCGCCAGGGGCCCCAGGCACAGAACCAGCGCGAAGACAGTGCGCAGCAAGGGGCGAAGCAGCGTGGACAAGGTCATGGCGAATACGGAGGGGAAAGATATTGCAGGTCTGGGGCTGACCACCATACTGCATTTATGCCGCAGAATAAATGACTGTACGAATCCCAGCACCCGCACCATGGCCTCCACCCCTGCAACTGCCCGTCCTGTCCTGCTCATCACCGGCGCCGCACGCGGTATCGGCGCGGCCACCGCCCTGCTGGCCGCGCAGGCGGGCTACGCCGTGGCCGTGAACTACCGGGCCAACTCGCTGGCGGCCGACGAAGTGGTGCGGCAGATCCGCGCCCAGGGCGGCACGGCCATGGCGGTGCAGGCCGATGTGGCGCAGGAGGCGCAGGTGCTGGCCCTGTTTGCCCGGGTTGACGCCAAGCTGGGCCCGCTCAGTGCCCTGGTCAACAACGCCGGCGTGGTGGATGTGGCCTGCCGGGTCGAAGCCATGAGCGTGGAGCGCCTGCAGCGCATGTTTGCCACCAATGTGATCGGCAGCATGGTCTGCGCCCGCGAAGCCGTGCGGCGCATGAGCACACGCCACGGTGGTGCCGGCGGCGCCATCGTCAACCTCAGCAGCGTGGCCGCCACCCTGGGCTCGCCTGGCCAGTACGTGGACTACGCGGCCAGCAAGGGCGCCATCGACAGCTTCACCATCGGCCTGGCACGCGAGGTGGCCGACGAGGGCATACGCGTCAACGCGGTGCGCCCGGGCGTGATCGACACCGAGATCCACGCCTCCGGCGGCCAGCCTGAACGGGCCGGCCAACTGGCTGCAAGCATCCCGATGCGCCGCGCCGGGCGTGCCGATGAAATAGCCAGCGCCATCCTCTGGCTGCTCAGCCCGCAGGCCAGCTACACCACCGGTGCCATCGTGGATGTGGCCGGCGGGCGCTAGACGCCGCGCCTATTGCCTGGGGTAGTCCAGATCGGCGCGGCGGTTCTGGGAACGGGCGGCCTCGTCATGGCCCGCCGCCCGGGGCTTTTCCTTGCCGAAGCTGATGGCTTCCATCTGGGCGTCTGCCACGCCATACAGCTTGAGCACCTGGGCCACGGCCTGGGCCCGCTTTTGTCCGAGTGCCAGGTTGTATTCGGCGCCCCCCTGCTCGTCGGTATTGCCTTCCACCTTGATGGCCACCGCAGGATGGGCCGCCAGGTATTTGCCATGCAGCTCCAGCAGGCGCTGGCCTTCGGGTTTGACCACCGACTGGTCGAAGTCAAAGTAGACGCTGCGCTGCGTGCTCAACGGGCTGGCAGGGTCCAGGTAAGGCGGCAGTGCGGCACGGCTCACGGCGACCGGTTCGGCCGATTTGACGGAGACGGCGGCCGGTGCCGGAACCGGGGCAACCACGGCGGGCAGCTCTTTGGCGGCGGCCGGCGCGGGCAGGGGCGTACTGCTGCAGGCGCCCAACAACACGGCGGTGGCCAGGCAGGCAACAGTGGCAAGGCGGTCCAGGCTTTTCATACGGATATCCATTTCTTTGTGCGGTAGGGCGCCGATTCTCACCCTTTACATTGTCCGCATACACTCCCCGGCACGCCTTTTGCAGGCATTTAAGTTTCGGCTAAGTCCGCAACGACATCATCCCCCCATCACATGCTGTACTCGATCCGATCCACCTTGTCCCGCCCGCTGCGGCACCCCGCAATGCGCCAGGCGCTGGCCGCCGCTCTGCTGCTGTGCGCGGCCACCGGCCATGCCATGGCCTTGCGTTCGGAAAACGCGATTGTGGTGAGTGACGACACCGGCAAGGTGTTGCTGGAAAAAGATGCCGGCAGCCGGGTGCCGATTGCCTCGCTGACCAAGCTGATGACGGCCATGGTGGTGCTCGACAGCAAGCCCGACATGGACGCAAAGATTTCCATCGAAGCCTCCGATGTCGATCTGCTCAAGCACAGCAAATCGCATGTGCCGGTGGGCACCACGCTGCCGCGCCGCGAGATTTTCCAGCTCGCCCTGATGTCCTCCGACAACCGCGCCGCGGCCTCGCTGGCCCGCACCTACCCGGGCAGCACCGCCGCCTTCATGCAGGCCGTGCAGCGCAAGATACAAAGCCTGGGCCTGAGCAACACGGTGATCACGGAGCCCACCGGCCTGTCGCCGGAAAACATGTCCAGCGCCGCCGATCTGGCCCGCATGGCGCAGGCGGCCTCGCATTACCCGGACATCGTGAACATCACCACCGACCCCTCCGACACCATCCGCATGAACGGGCGGCAATACATGGTGCGCAACACCAACCGCCTGGTCGGGGCCAGCGGCTGGGATGTGCTGCTGTCCAAGACCGGCTTTACCAACGAGGCCGGCCATTGCCTGATCATGCGCATCAAACAGGCCGGCGCCCATGCCACCCTGGTGCTGCTGCACGCCGGCCCGGGCTCGGCCCGCACGGTGGACGCACTCACCATCCGCAAGTACCTCAGCAGCCTGTCCCGGCCGGCGCCACAGGCGCGCTACGCACACAACGCGGGCATTCGCTAACGCGGCCACCAAGACCACCCCATGAACCATCCGACCCGTATTTCCCGCCTGCTGGGCCCAACCCTGCTGGCCGCCGCCCTGGCGCTGACGACGACACAGGCCGGCGCGGCCGAGCCGCTCATGGCGGTCGTCAATGTGCGCCAGATTCTGAGCGAGTCGCGCCCCGGCAAAGAGGCCATGGCCCGCTTTCAGACCGATTTCGGCGCACGCGGACAGGACGTGATGGCGCAGACCGAGTTGCTCAGACAGAAGTCGGACGAGCTGGACAAGGAGCTGCCCACGCTGGCACCGGCCCAGGCCCTGGCGCGCCAGCGTGACCTGACGGCACTGTCGCGCGAACTGGACCGCAAGAAACAGCAGCTCAACGACGAACGCGAGACGCGCAAGCGCGAAGACATCCAGCGCATCATCGAACTGGCGCGCGTGGCGGTTAGCCGCCTTGCGCGCGACGCCAAAATCGATGTGGTGTTTCAGGACGTGGTGTACGTCAATCCGCGCAACGACCTGACCGCACGCGTGCTCCAGGCACTGGACACCGCCGCGCCGAAATAAGGCCCGCCATGCGCCTGCTGCTGGTCGAGGACGACGGGATGATCGGCGAGTCGGTACGCGACCTGCTGCGCGACGAGGGCTATGCAGTGGACTGGGTCCGGGATGGCGCAGTGGCCCTGACGGTGCTGGAATCGCAAACCTATGACCTGATCCTGCTCGACCTGGGCTTGCCCCTGCGCGACGGCCTGAGCGTGCTGCGCGCCCTGCGCGCGCAAGGACCGCAGCCCGGTGCTGGTGACCACGGCGCGCGATGCCTTCGCGCAGCGCATCGAAGGCCTGGACGCCGGCGCCGATGACTACATCGTAAAACCCTACGACCTGGGCGAGCTGCTGGCCCGCATCCGCGCCCTGGTGCGCCGCGCGGCCGGCCGCGCCGAGCCGCTCTACACCCATGCCGGCATCAGCATAGACCCGGCCACGCGCGAGGTGCGGGTGCATGGCCAGCCGGTGCTGCTGTCGGCCCGCGAGTGGACGCTGCTGCACCTGTTGCTGGTGCGCCCGGGCCAGATGCTGTCGCGCAGGCAGATCGAGGAAAAGCTCTACAGCTGGAAGGACGAGGTCAGCAGCAACGCGGTCGAAGTGCACATTCACAGCCTGCGCAAAAAGCTTGGCGCAGAGCTGATCCAGAATGTGCGCGGCGTTGGTTACACCATAGCCCGCAAACCGCCATGAGGCAGCGCCTGCGCACCTCGCTGCGCGCTCGCCTGTTGCTGCTGCTGTTTGGCGCCGTGGTGCTGACCGCCGCCGTGCAGGCCTTTGTGGCTTACCGCACCGCGCTGGACGAGACCAACGAAATCTTCGACTACCAGATGGAACAGATGGCACGCTCGCTGCGGCCCGGCCTGCCGGTGGGCGGCTACACCGTCGAGGGCTTTCGCGACGAGCAGGACGACAGCTTTGAATTCATCGTCCAGGTGTCCACGGCAGATGGGCAGAAGATCTTCCAGTCCACACCCAAGGCCGCGCTGCCACGCAAGAGCGACACCGGCTTTAGCACCTTCGAGTCGCACGGCGCCACCTACAAGCTGTATTCGCTGCACGCCGGATCGCAGCTGATCCAGGTCGCCCAGGACCGGGCAGCCCGGCGCAGCCTGGCCCGGGCGCTGGCCCTGCGCACCGCCAGCCCGATTGCCGTCATGGTGCCGCTGCTGTTGCTGCTGGTGTGGTGGGTGGTGCGCTCGTCGCTGGAGCCGGTGAACCGGGTGCGCCGGCAAATTGCCACGCGCGAGGCCGACGCGCTGCACGCGGTGGAAACGGGCGGCCTGCCCGACGAAGTGCGGCCGCTGGTGGAGGAGCTCAACCTCTTGTTCAAACGCATGCGCCAGGCCTTTGCGGCACAGCAGCACTTTGTGGCCGACGCCGCCCATGAGCTGCGCTCGCCCCTGGCCGCCCTGCGCCTGCAAGTGGAGCAACTGCGCCGCTCGATCACCGACAAGGAGCGCGATCTGGCCGTGCTGCGGCTGGGCAGCGGCATAGACCGGGCAACGCGCCTGGTCGAGCAGTTGCTGGTACTGGCACGCCAGCAGACCGGCCCTGCCGAGGCCACGCCCGCCGTGCCGGTCGATCTGAAGCAGGTCATATTGCTGGCGCTGCACGATGCCGGCTACGCGGCGCAGACACGCCCAGTGCAAATCGAGACCCGGCTGGAGGCCTGCAGCGTCACCGGCCAGGCCGAGGCCCTGCGCATCCTGGTCAGCAACCTGCTGGACAACGCCATCAAATACACAGCGCCGCACGGCCGTCTGGGCCTGACGCTGCAGGCGCTGCCCGACGGTGTGGTCCTGCAGGTGGAGGACAGCGGCCCCGGCATTCCGGCAGCAGACCGGTTGCGCGTGCTGGACCGCTTCTACCGCGTGCCCGGTGCCGAGGGCTCGGGCAGCGGCCTGGGGCTGGCTATCGTCAAGACCATTGTGGAGGCCCATGGCGCCACCCTGTCGATGGACAGCTCCGACCGCCTGGGCGGGCTGCGGGTATCGGTGCGCTTTCGTACCCCGCAGCGCGTTTAAGCCTTGCCCGGCGGGCCGCCTTCCAGCACCGCCTGCAGATTGGCAAGCCCTGTTTCAAAGTCGCGCCCGATCAGGCGGTCCATGTTGAACACCAGGCCCATGAGCTTGGAAACAAACGGGCTGGGGCCGTACATGGCCCAGTGCAGCTGCGTGCTGCCCGCCTGCGCTGTCAGCGTGAACTCGACCGTGTTGCTGGCACGAAAGGGTTTGAAAAAATCGATGCGGATCAGCACCCGGCTGCTGCCGGCCTCCAGGATTTCCATGCGGCCGGCGCCGGCCTTGCCCTGGCCCGTCCAGGCATAGACCGCACCGGGGCCACTGGCCGCACCGCTGTAGCTGCGCTGCATGCTGGGGTCTATCGCCTCCCAGGGCGACCAGGCGGCCCAGCAGCGAAAGTCCTGCAGCTGCGCCAGCACGGCAGTGGCAGGCGCCGGCAACGCCCGGCTGCGCTCCACCCGAAAGCGGTTCGGCCGCATTGCCGCAGTTGCCAGCACCGATACCACCAGGGCCAACAGCGCCCACAGAATCAAAGCGGTCAGGGACATGCCATCTCCTTGTCACCCTGCACGGCGCAAGGTCTGCCTGGCACTTTAGCATTGCGATTACCATGCGCAGGCCTGTCACCCATCACCCAAGACCTCCATGGATCTCAAACCACTCATCACCCTGCTGGCCATCGTCAACCCGCTGGCCATCGTGCCCTTCTTCATCCACTACACCCAGGGCTTCTCGGCCGAGCAGCGGCGCAATACGATTTTTGTCTCCAGCTTCAGCACCTTTGTGGTGATTGCCGTCAGCGCCCTGGCCGGGCTGCAGATTCTGGAGTTCTTTGGCATCACGCTGGCGAGCTTCCAGGTGGGTGGCGGCATGCTGCTGCTGACCAGTGCGCTGAACATGCTCAACGCGCAACCGGCCGAGGCCAAACCCAGCACCCATGTGATGGAAGACGGCGCCGAGAAGGCGGCCCAGGGCTCCAGCATCGCCGTGGTGCCGCTGACGATTCCGCTGCTGACCGGCCCGGCCACCATGTCCACGGTGGTGATTTATGCCGACAAGGCCAAGACCGTGCTGCAGCTCACCACCCTGGTGGGCTATGGCGTGGTGGTGTCGCTGGCCACGCTCTTGTGCTTTTCACTGGCCGCGCCGATTGCGCGCGTACTGGGCAAGACCGGCATCAGCGTGATGACGCGGCTGATGGGCCTGATCCTGGCGGCGCTGGCGGTGGAGGTGATGTCCGACGGGCTGGTGAAGCTGTTTCCAGCGCTGGGGCACTGAGGCCGCGCTGCACGGCGGCAGCCGTGGCCCCCAGAGCGCTAGGGTGCGCCGCGTTGCGTCAGCAGATCGCCCACCAGTTCCAGCCGCAGCAGCGGGCTGTCGAGTTGCAGCAGGCTTTGCTTTTGCGCCGTGGGCATGGCCAGCAGGTCGCACCAGCGGTTGGCCACCCAGCCGCAGTCGTCCAGCCGGTAGGGCGGGGCAATGGGCGGCAGCTCAAACGGCGCGGCGTGCGCGGGCTGCTGCTCCAGAAAATGCGCCAGCGCATGGGCCACCGGCTGCAAATCGGGCGGAATGGGGGATGGCACATCGTCGGCCAGGGGCAGCGTGTCGGCCATCCACAGGCCGTGCTTGAGCTGCTGCCTTGACTGGATGCGAAAGCGCTCGCCGCCACTGCAGCGGATCACCATCAGCCCGGCCTGCGGGCTCTCAAAGTTCCGGATATGCGCCAGCGTGCCGACATCGGCGAAGACCTCGTGGGCAAAAGCGTCCCCGCTGGGCCGGGCCGGGTCGCGCATGCGCACCTCGTGGCCCTGCAGCAGCGACACCACGCCAAACGGCGTGCTGTTCTTGTAGCACTTGCCGATCAGGTCCAGGTAACGCACTTCAAAGATTTGCAGACTCAGGCTGCCGTCCGGGAACAGCACCGTGTTGAGCGGAAACAGGGGCAGCTGCGCCGGCAGGCCGACGCCATCCGCGGCAGCGCTCATGGTGTGGCGGGCTCGGCGGCGGCGGTCTGCTGCAACCAGGCATCGAGCTGCACGGCCAGCGCCTCGGTGGCCTGACCCAGCGCCTGCACGCCGCCAGCGGCATCGGCCGAAGCGGCCGGGCGCTGCAACACAAAACCGGTTTGCGCCAGGGCGCGCGCCGGGCTGCCGCTGCGGCCCAGGGTGGCGCGCACGCGCAGCAGGGCGTTGCTGGACTGCGTGCTGTCAAACAGCTGGCTGAACTCTTCCAGCTCCAGGCGCAAGACCAGCGTGCCGGGCTGCAACGCGTCGCCGGGTGCCAGCACGCTGCGGCGCTGGCCCAGCAACTCGCGCAGGCGCTGGCGCAGCAACTGGGCCGGCGGCATGCTCCAGCGCGCCTGCGCATAGGGGCGCAGCTGCTGGGCATCGGCATAGCCCAGGCGGTACCAGACGGCGGTGCCGTCCAGCGCAGCACTGGTCTCCACGTCGGCCAGCAGCAGCGGTGCCAGGGGCGCCATGCGGTTGCTGGCCTGCGGCTGGGTGACGCCGGGGCCGAAGTCATACACCGCCAGGCGCTGCGCCGGGCTGCTGCAGCCGCACAGCGCGACCACACAGGTCAGTGCGGCCAGGCCGGCCAGGCAGCGCCGCAGAGCGGTCGGTTCGCTGTGCCCGGCGGATGCGTGCAGCGGGAGGGAGTGCAATTGCATGGTGTGCCTTATTTGTCTGCGGGTGGCACAAAGCCGGACTCGCCGGGGCCGGGGGCCGGCATGCCCTTGCCCAGGAGCAGTGACTGCGGTTGCTCGGCCAGGCCTTCGGCCACGCGGCCGAACTGGCGCAGGGTGCGCGTGGCCTCGTCGCTGCTGCGGTTCAGGCGCGGCAGCAGGGTGGCGTTGAGGGTGGCGGTGGTGGCGGCCAGGGCTTCGGTGCTGCGGGTGATCTTGTCCAGCGTGCCACCGGGCTCGTTGATGCGCACATTGGTCAGGCGAAAGCGTTCGGCCGAATTCTTCACCGCCTCGGCGCTGTCCCTGAGGCGCTCGGAGGTGGTCTGCATGGCCTTGAAGGTGGTGTCCATTTGCGCAGCCACACGCGGCAGGCTGGCGCTGCCCTCGGGGCCGCTGCCGCTGAGCACCTGGTCGGCATGGCGGGTGAGCTGGCTCAGGTTGGCGGCGGCCTGGCCCAGGTTTGCCACGGCCGTGCTCAGCGCCTTCTGGTTGTCGGGCGCCAGCAGGGTGTTGATGCGCACGCTGGCCTGCTCGAGTTGCGTGAGCAGGTTGCCGCCCTGCTCGGTCAGGCGCGACAGCATGCCGGGATGCATGGGGATGCGGGCCACATGCGTCATGCTGGTGCTCAGCGGCTGGCTGGCGGTGCCACTGTCGTCGAGCTGCACAAAGGCCAGGCCGGTAACGCCCTGAAAGCCCAGGCTGGCAAAGGTGGAGGCGGTAATGGGCGCGGCGTCGCTCACGGCAATGCGCACCAGCACATTGCCCCGGGTCTGCGGGTCCAGGCTGATGGCGATGACACGGCCCACCGTGACGCCCTTGTAGCGCACGCCGGCCTGCGGCTGCAAGCCGGTGACGCCCTCCTTGCTGGAGATCTCGTACAGGCGCTGCACGCTGCTGTCGCGGGTAAGCCAGACCGCCATGGCCACCAGCAGCGCGACCAGCAGCAGCACAAAGGTGCCGGCGGCAATGGCGTGGGATTTGTTTTCCATGAGGTTCTCTTTTTACTCGGCTTGCGCTTGTGCGTGCAAGACTTCCATGGCCCGGTGGCCGCGTTCGCCCAGAAAGAAGTCTCGCACAAAGGGATGGTCGAAGCGGATCGCCTCGCGCGGTGGCGCGTCCACGATCACATGCTTGTCGGCCACCACGGCAATGCGCGTGCTCAGCTCGAAGATGGTGTCCAGGTCGTGCGTGACCATCACCACCGTGAGCCGCAGCTCCTGGTGCAGCGAGCGCAGCAGGTTGCAGAAGGCGTCGGATGCGTCCGGGTCGAGACCGGCGGTGGGCTCGTCCAGCAGCAGCAGGGGCGGGTCCATGATCAGGGCGCGGGCCAGCGCCACGCGCTTGACCATGCCGCCGGACAGGTCGGCCGGCATCTTGTGCGCGGCTGACGGGTCCAGCCCCACCATCTGCATCTTCACCATGGCGGTGTCGTGGATCAGTGACTTGGGCAGGCTGCCGAGTTCGCGCAAGGGATAGGCAATGTTCTCCAGTACGGTAAAGGCCGAGAACAGCGCGCCATGCTGGAACAGCATGCCCACGCGGCTGGCGGCGCCGGCGCGGCCGAGCTCGCTGGCCGGCTCGCCCAGCACGGTGACGCGGCCCTTGAGCGGCGTCTCCAGCCCCAGCATCTGGCGCAGCAGCACGGTCTTGCCGCTGCCCGAGCCGCCGACGATGGACAGGAACTCGCCGCGCGCGATGCGCAGGTTCAGGTCCTGGTGGATGATGGCGCGCACGCCGCGGGTGCTGAAGGCCGACCACAGCTGGTCGATCTCCACGAGCGGGGCCCCCACGCTAGCGGTGCTCATAACCCCACCCCCTTGAACAGCACCGCAAACAGCGCGTCCACCAGGATCACCATGGTGATGGAGGTGACCACCGAGGCGGTGGTGCCCTCGCCCAGGCTTTGGGTATTGGGCAGCACGCGCAGGCCGAAGTGGCAGCCATTGAGCGCAATCAGCAGCCCGAACACCACCGACTTGGCCATGGCCAGCCACAGGTTGGACAGCTGCACCGCCTTCGGCAAGGCAATCATGAAATACGCCGGCGACAGGCCCATGGACAGGTCGGCGGCCAGCACCCCGCCCAGCAGTGCGGCGGCCGTGGTCCAGGCCGCCAGCAGCGGCATCACCAGCGCCAGCGCCAGCGCACGCGGCATGACCAGCCGGTAGCCCCTGCGGATGCCCATCACGCGCATGGCGTCCAGCTCTTCGGTCACGCGCATCACGCCGATCTGCGCGGTGATGGCCGAGCCCGAGCGCCCGGCAATCAGGATGGCGGCCAGCACCGGCCCGAGCTCGCGGATCAGCGCCAGCCCGAGGATGTTGACGATGAAGGCATCGGCGCCGAACTGGCGCAACTGGCGTGACATCAGGTAGGCCAGCACCACGCCGATCAGAAAGCCCACCAGCGCCGTGATCGGCAGGGCGGTGGCACCGATGCGGTAGATGTGGCCGGAGATGTCGCGCCAGGGCGCCTTGCTGGGGTCGCGCAGAAACTGCAGCAGGTCCAGTGCCAGCTGGCCGGTCAGGCGCAAGGCACTGGCGGCGTGGCTTTCCAGACCCATCAGCCACTCGCCGAACTTGAGGAACCATTCCTTGGCCGTGCCGCGACGCGGTTTGGGCGGCAGCACGGTGTAGCGTGCCACGCGGTTGAGGGTGGCGCGCTGCAGGTCCAGCACCAGCACATGGCGCGGCCAGGCGTGGCCCCAGGCGTTCCACAGCAGCTGGGCGCCGGTGTGGTCCAGGCGTTCGATGTGGCGCAGATCCCAGCTGGCTTCCATCAGGGCCTTGGCGTGTCGCGGCAGGGACTCTTCGAGCGCCGTCCAGTTGTCCAGCTGGGCCAGCGCGGCGGCACTCCAGCTGCCGTACAAAGCAATGCTTTCTCCTGCGGCGGAAGCTTCCTTGACGATGCGGGGTTGCGGGTCTTGCACGGGGCTGGAGCCAATCAAAAGAATATGGATCGCATGGTACCGCCTTGGCGCCAGAACCCGCGCAAAATACGGGTCTTAACCCGTCAGGCACACCACCATGTCCACCAGCAGCCCGTTCACGTCCACACCCGAGTTGTCCATTGCACAGCGGGGCGCCGTGCTGTGGCTGACCATCACCCGCGAAGAGCGCCGCAATGCCATGAGCCACGGCGTGCTGGCTGCCATGGCCGAGGCGGTGACGCAGGCGCAGGGCGAGCGCAGCATCCGCGCCATCGTGGTCACCGGTGCCGGCAGCAAGGCCTTTTGTGCCGGCGCCGATCTGCAAAGCGCCCAGGCCTTCACCACCGACTATTCCGAACCGCAAGGCCACCTGGCCCGGGTGCTGCGCGCCGTGCGCGCCAGCAACATCCCGCTGATTGCCCGCGTCAACGGCGCCTGCATGGCCGGCGGCATGGGCCTGATGAGCATGTGCGACATGGCGGTAGCGTCCAGCCATGCGGTGTTCGGCCTGCCCGAGGTGAAGGTGGGCGTGTTTCCGGCCCAGGTGCTGAGCGTGCTGCAGCACCTGATTCCGCGGCGCGTGCTGGTGGAGATGTGCATCACCGGTGAACCCCTCAGCAGCGCGCAGGCCCTGCAATACGGCCTGGTGAACTATGTGGACGACGATGTGGATGCCAAGCTGGACTGGTTGCTGAGCCGGCTGCTGGACAAGTCGCCCGCCGCCATCCGCCGCGGCATGTACACGCTCAAAAAAGTGGAGTCCATGGCCTTTGAGGAAGCCATGTCGTTTACCGAGAGCCAGATTGCGCTCTTCACGCTGACCGCCGATGCCAAAGAGGGCCAGCTGGCCTTCCAGGAAAAGCGCAAACCGGTCTGGACCGGTCAATGAGCAGCCCGTCCGAGCCCGTCATCCACAGCGCCCTGATGCAGACGGTGGGCGCTGCGGTGTTTGGCGTGGCCCTGCTGCACACCTTTTGCGCCAAGCAGTTTGAGCGGCTGGCGCAGCGCCATCCGCGCCACGCCGGTCTGCTGCATCTGCTGGGTGAGGTGGAGGTGGTGTTCGGCTTCTGGGCCTTTGTGCTGATTGCCGCCATGGCCCTGCTCACCGGCAGCCAGCAGGCGATTGCCTATGCCGAGTCGCTGCAGTACACCGAGCCGCTGTTTGTGTTTGTGGTGATGGTGGTGGCCGCCAGCAAGCCGGTGCTGTCCAGCGTGCAACGTCTGCTGGGCGGCATTGCGCGCAGCCTGCCTTTTGTGCCGACCGCGCTGGCGCAGGCCTGGCTGGGCCTGGCTGTGGTGCCGCTGATGGGCTCGCTGATTACCGAGCCGGCCGCCATGACGCTGGCCGCGCTGATGCTCTCCAGCCAGATCTTCAAGCCGGGTATCCCCGAGCGGCTGAAGTACGGCGCTCTGGGCGTGCTGTTTGTCAACATCTCGATTGGCGGCACCCTCACGTCCTACGCGGCGCCCCCGGTGCTGATGGTGGCCGGCACCTGGAACTGGGACACCGCCTTCATGGCCCACACCTTTGGCTGGAAGGCGGCACTGGCCGTGCTGGCGAATGCCACCGGCATTGCCTTTCTGCTGCGCCAGCACCTGGGTGCGGATGCCGCGCGGCCCGTGCCGGCCGAGGAGCAGGTGCCGCTGTCGGTCAGCCTGATCCACCTGCTGGTGCTGGGCGGTGTGGTGACGCTGGCGCACCACCCGGTGCTGTTTCTGGGCCTGTTCCTGTTTTTTCTGGGCTACACCCAGGCCTATGCGCGCTACCAGAACCCGCTGATCCTGAAAGAGGGCCTGCTGGTGGGCTTCTTTCTGGCCGGGCTGGTGGTGCTGGGCGGCGTGCAGCAATGGTGGCTGCAACCCATCGTCTCCAGCCTGCCGCCCACCACCCTGTTCTTCGGTGCCGTGGGCCTGACCGCCATGACCGACAACGCCGCGCTCACCTACCTGGGCTCACTGATTGCGGGCATTTCCAGCGCCTCGCAATACATGCTGGTGGCCGGCGCCGTCACCGGCGGCGGCCTGACCGTGATTGCCAATGCCCCCAACCCGGCCGGTGTGGCCCTGTTGAAAAACGGCTTTGAAGATTCCTCCATAGGCGCCGGCGGCCTGCTGCTGGGCGCCCTGCTGCCCACGGCGCTGGCGGCCCTGTTTTTCCTCATGCTATGAGTCCCGCTTGTAGCCGCAGCACCCCCGCACCACCATGACCGACACCACGTTTGACTACATCATCATCGGCGCCGGCACGGCCGGCTGCCTGCTGGCAAATCGCCTCTCGGCCAACGCGTCCAAGCGCGTGCTGCTGATCGAGGCCGGCCGCAAGGACGATTACCACTGGATCCACATCCCGGTGGGCTACCTGTATTGCATCGGCAACCCGCGCACCGACTGGCTCTACCACACCGAGCCCGACGCCGGCCTGAACGGGCGCACGCTCAAATACCCGCGCGGCAAGACGCTGGGCGGCTGCAGCAGCATCAACGGCATGATTTACATGCGCGGCCAGGCCCGCGACTACGACAACTGGGCCCAGATCAGCGGTGACGAGAGCTGGAGCTGGCGCAACAGCCTGCCCTACTTCAAGCTGCACGAAGACCACTACCAGGGTGCCAGCGCGCTGCACGGTGCGCGCGGTGCAGCGGCCGAATTGCTGCAGGACGGCGACACCCTGTACCGCCAGACCCTGCGCCACCGCCAGGCCGGCGGCGAATGGCGGGTCGAGAAGCAGCGCCTGCGCTGGGACGTGCTGGACGCCTTTGCCAAGGCCGCCACGCAGGCCGGCATTCCGGCCACAGACGACTTCAACCGCGGCGACAACGAGGGCGTGGGCTACTTCGAGGTGAACCAGAAATCGGGCTGGCGCTGGAACACGGCCAAGGCCTTCTTGCGCCCCACCTGCTATGCCCGGCCCAACTTCGAGCTCTGGACCAGCGCCCAGGTGGCCAGGCTCATCGTCGAAAAGAACACCGGCGCCGATGCCGACCGCCCGCTGCGCTGCACCGGCGTGCAGGTCTGGAACGGCCACGAGATGGTGACGGCCACGGCCCGCGCCGAGGTGATCCTGTCGGCCGGTGCCATCGGCTCGCCGCAGATTCTGCAGCTCAGCGGCCTGGGCCCGGCAGCCTTGTCGCAGTCGCTGGGTATTGCGGTGGTGCAGGACATTCCGGGCGTAGGCCAGAACCTGCAGGACCATTTGCAGATCCGTGCCGTCTTCAAGGTGCAGAACGCGGTCACCCTGAACACCCGGGCCAACTCGCTCTGGGGCAAGGCCATGATCGGGCTGGAATACGCCCTCAAGCGCAGCGGCCCCATGAGCATGGCGCCCAGCCAGCTCGGCGCCTTTACCCGCAGTGATGCGGCCCAGCCCTTCCCGAATCTGGAGTACCACGTGCAGCCGCTCAGCCTGGAAGCCTTCGGCCAGCCGCTGCACCGCTTCAACGCCTTTACAGCCAGCGTCTGCAACCTCAACCCCACCAGCCGCGGCCAGGTGCGCATCACCACACCCGACTTCCGCCAGGCCCCGGCGATTGCGCCCAACTACCTGAGCACCGATGCCGACCGCAAGATTGCCGCCGACTCGCTGCGCATCACACGCGCCATCGTCGCCCAGCCGGCGTTGCAGAAATACGCGCCCGAGGAATACAAACCCGGCGTGCAGTTCCAGACCGATGCCGAGCTGGCCAAGCTGGCCGGCGACATTGCCACCACCATCTTCCACCCCACCGGCACCACCGCCATGGGCCCGGCCAGCGACCCGTTCAGCGTGGTGGATGCACGCCTCAAGGTGCGCGGCGTGGCCGGCCTGCGCGTGGTGGATGCGGGCGTGATGCCGCGCATCACCAGCGGCAACACCAATTCACCGACGCTGATGATTGCCGAGAAGGCCGCGCAGTGGATTGCCGAGGACGCTTGAGCAACAGACAGGCGCCGCACAGCAGGGTAAATCCGGATGGCCGACAGGGTACTGTCAGGGTACAGTCCGTCCGTTCGCGTGTTGGAGCGGTAGAAATTCATTCCATCGGCACGAGACCTGACTAGAAAACGATCCCGAGGAACCGCCGGTTAAACGGCAACGCAAAGCAAGAACAGTGGCGCCACGATGTGCCACCTGAAAAAGCACCAGCCAGTCTGGTGCTTTTTTTTGCCCGCAAGGTGCTGCGGGTACACGCCAGCAGGCTAAGCCACCTGGTTGCGTCCGTCCCGCTTGGCGCGATACAGGGCCTGGTCGGCCCGGTCCACCAGTTGCGCAACCGAGTCGCCGGTCCGGAAGGCCGCCACCCCCAGGGAGGCGGTGATCGCAAGCTGCAGCTCCGGTCCGCCCATGGGGCGCGCGGCAATCGCCACGCGCAGGGTCTCGGCGCAGGTGCGCAAGCCGGCTTCGTCACTGGCGCTCAGCACGCAGAGAAACTCTTCCCCGCCCCAGCGGATCACGCTGTCCACATGGCTGCGCAGCGCGCAGCGCAGGGTATCGGCCAGCTCGATCAAGACGGCGTCGCCGGCCGCATGTCCGTGCACATCGTTGACCCTTTTGAAGAAGTCCACATCGACCATGATCACCCCGAAGGGCAGCTGCTGCCGCTGCGCCCGCACCTGCTCGGCCTCCATGCAAGCCAGGCCGGCACGCCGGTTCAGGCAGCGGGTCAGGGAGTCGGTATTGGCCAGTTCGCGAATGGTCTCCAGGGCCGTGGCCAGCTCCCCGTTGCGGCGTTCGAGTTGTTGCGCTGTCACTTCCTGCGTGAAGCGGGCCGTCGTTCCGTAGACGATGAGCTTGCGCGTCAAGCGGCCATAGATCTGCACCAGCAGGCACAGCATCAGCGCGGCCACGGCAATCATGTTGGACTGGCCGTCGCCCCCGACAAAGTACATGGCAACCGGCACACCCAGTCCGCAGCTGAAGGCCAGCAAGGCGCGCGGGTAGAGGCAGAGGTTGTGTACGGAAATAATGGCAACCACCGCCAGGACCAGCAGGTTGAAGAAGATCTGCTCCAGCCCGCTGGCAGCACCCGGCAGGAATATCAGGCAGCCCCACAGGCTGCCTGCACAGGCCAGGGTAAACGGCAGGCGCGCATGCCATTTCAGACGCATCCCGGCGCTGTCGGCCCGCAGCACCTGGTGGGCAACCATGCCGTTGAGCCCCTCCAGACATGCCAGCGCGGCCATCCAGCCTATCACCCAGGCGCTGGGGTGCCGAGACCAGAGCACGGCGCCCTGCAGGCCATAGCCCAGCCAGGAGGTCAGGACGGACATCTGCTCGCGCACCGCAATCTGGCGAATGGACTCTTGCTCAACGCGTTTGGTAATTTCCATTGCCGGCCAACTTCATGGTTCTATGAATGCCATTCTGTTGGCGGTATGTCCCCTTCCCCGGGGTGAATCTGCATGGTAGTCCTCCTGCAACGCATTTCCGGCCAAAACTGCGATGCGACAATGCCCGCATGGAAATGTTTGTTGTCACGCTGGCCTCGCTGTTTGCCGGCTTTGTCGATTCAATGGTGGGCGGCGGCGGGCTGATTCTGGTGCCGGCCCTGCTGGCCACCTTTCCCACTGCACACCCGGCCACGCTGTTTGGCACCAACAAGGGCGCTTCGGTCTGGGGCACCGGCATGGCCACGCTGCAATACAGCCGCCGCGTCACGCTGCCCTGGCATGCGCTGCTACCGGCGGCCCTGACCGGCTTTGCCGCCTCGCTGGCCGGTGCCTGGCTGGTGACCGTGGTGTCGCCCGACTACCTGCGCAAAATTCTGCCCGCCATCCTGTTGCTGGTGCTGGGCTATACGCTGGCCAAGAAGGAACTGGGACGCCACCATGCGCCCCGGTTCAGCGGCCGCATGGAGGCGGCCATCGCCTGCTGCATTGCGGCGGCCATCGGCTTTTACGATGGCTTTTTCGGTCCCGGCACCGGCAGCTTTTTTGTCTTCTGCCTGGTGCGCTTTCTGGGCTACGACTTTCTGCACGCGTCGGCCGCGGCCAAGCTGCTCAACACCGCCACCAACATCTCGGCCCTGATCCTGTTCATCGCCAAGGGCCACATCTGGTGGCACTTTGCACTGGCCATGGCGGTAGCCAATGTGGTGGGCAGCATGGCCGGCACCCACATGGCGCTCAAGCACGGTACGGGCTTTGTGCGCGGGGTGTTTATTGCGGTGGTGTCGGCGCTGATCTGCAAGACCGGTTACGACGCTTTTTTGCGCTAGCGCAGCGGGCAAGCGTGGGGGCGTGGCAACCCGGCGCCGGGACGCCCCAAGCCGGGTTAGCCCCCAGTGGGGGCAGCGAGCCACGCGCAGCGGGCAAGCGTGGGGGCGTTATTACTACCGGGAGAGGCCGGTCAATTTGGGCTTTGCAACGGCCGCCTGCGCGGTGGGCGGCCAGGCCACATCGCTGGCCTGCAGCGGCTTGCCTATGGGGGCGGCAGCCTGTCCCTTGCTGACGGCGGCCATGTCTTCGTCATTGGGGTACAGGCCCTGCAGCCAGTAGTCCAGCACGCGGCGTGCAATCGGTGCGGCATGCTCGGCACCGAAGCCGGCGTTTTCCACCACCATGGCGATCACGATCTTGGGGTCGTCGGCCGGCGCATAGGCGGTGTAGAGGGCGTGGTCGCGCTGGTGCTCTTCGATCTTGCGCGCGTCGTACTTCTGGTCTTTGCCAATGCCAACGGCCTGGGCCGTGCCGGTCTTGCCGCCACTGGTGTAGCCGGCGCCGGCAAAGGCGCGGGCCGAGGTGCCTTCGATGGTGACGCCCACCATGGCCTTGCGGATGATGTCGATGTTGGCGGCCTTGAGCCCCAGGTCGATGGCGGGCGGCGGTGTGCCGGGCACCAGCGCATGCGTGACCGCATCCTGGGTGCCGGTGACCAGGTGCGGCGGGTGGCGCACGCCGTTGTTGGCCAGGGTGGCCACGGCCTGCGCCAGTTGCAGCATGGTGAAGGCGTTGTAGCCCTGGCCGATGCCCAGGGAAATGGTTTCACCCGCATACCACTTCTGCTGGTCGGCGCGCTTGTAGGCGCGGCGCTTCCAGTCGGTGGAGGGCAACAGGCCGCGCGTCTCGCCCAGGATGTCCACGCCGGTCAGGTCGCCGAAGCCGAAGCGTTGCATCTGCTCGTGGATGGTGTCCACGCCCAGGTCGTTGGCCAGGGTGTAGTAGTAGGTGTCGCAGGAGACGACGATGGAGCGGTACATGTTCACCGAGCCATGGCCCCCCTCTTTGTCGTCGCGGAAGCGGTGGCCGCCGAACATATAAAAGCCCGGATCAAACACGGTTTGCTCGGGCGTGCGCGTGCCGGTCTCCAGTGCCGCCAGCGCCATGAAGGG
>CANBTQ010000011.1 GCA_947372425.1 Comamonadaceae bacterium
GGTCGCAGCTACGACCTGGCCTGCCTGGGGCGCCTGGCGGTGGACCTGTATGCCGAGCAGTTCGGCTCCAAACTCGAAGACGCGCGCAGCATGGCCAAGTACCTGGGCGGCAGCTCGGGCAACCTGGCTTTTGGTGTGGCACGGCTGGGCCTGCGCAGCGCCATGATTGCCCGCGTGGGCGACGAGCAGATGGGCCGCTTCTTGACGGAAACGCTGCAGGCCGAGGGTTGCGACACCTCGCAGGTGCAGATAGACCCCGAGCGCCTGACCGCCCTGGTGCTCTTGGGCCTGAAAGACCGCGACACCTTCCCGCTGTTGTTTGTGCGCGAGAACTGCGCCGACATGGCGATTGAAGCTGCGCAGATTGACGAGTCCTTTATTGCCCAGTGCCGTGCCCTGGCGATTACCGGCACCCACCTGTCCACCCCCACCACCCGCAAGGCCTCGCAAACCGCACTGGACTATGCGGGCAAGCACGGCGTGGTGCGCGTGCTGGACATCGATTACCGCCCGGTGCTGTGGGGCCTGACCAGCCGCGGCGCCGGTGAAAACCGCTACGTGGCCGACGCCCATGTGACGCAGCAGCTGCAGGAGATGCTGCCGCACTTTGAGCTGCTGGTGGGCACCGAGGAAGAGTTCTTTATTGCCGGCGGTGTGGCCGACGACATCATCGCCAGCCTGAAGGCGGTGCGCGCCATCAGCCGCGCCACGCTGGTGGTCAAGCGCGGCGCCCTGGGCTGCTGTGTGATTGAAGGCGACATCCCCGCGCATATTGACGACGCCACCACCTACCGCGGCGAGCGCGTCGAAGTGCTGAACGTGCTGGGTGCCGGTGACGCCTTTTTGTCCGGCCTGATGGCCACGCTGTTGCAGGGCAAGGACTGGGCTGAGTCCACAAGAATAGCCAACGCCTGCGGCGCCATCGTGGTGTCGCGCCACGCCTGCTCGGCCGCCATGCCCACGCCCACCGAACTGGCGCATTGGTTCAGCGGCACGCGCAACCCCAAGGTCGATGCCGACCAGCAACTGGCCCATCTGCACCGCGTCACCACCGCGCGCCCGCAGTGGGACGAACTGTGCGTCATGGCCTTTGACCACCGCAGCCAGTTCTATGACATGACGCGTGAAGCCGGTGTCGATGACGCCCGCATTCCCGCGCTGAAAAAGCTGCTGGTGCAAGCTGCCGCGCAAGTGGAAACCGACCGCGCCATGCAAGGCCACACCGGCGTGCTGATTGATGGCGGCGACTACGGCCGCGACGCCCTGGCCAGCGCCACCGGGCGCGGCTGGTGGGTGGGCAGGCCGGTCGAGCTGCCGGGCTCGCGCCCGCTGCGCTTTGACGGCACACGCTCCATTGGCAGCGCGCTGATCCACTGGCCGACGGAACAGGTGGTGAAGTGCCTGGTGCACTACCACCCCGACGACACCTTTGAGCTGCGCCTGCAGCAGGAGCAGACCGTGCTGGAGCTGTGGGAAGCCACGCGCGCCAGTGGCAATGAGCTGCTGCTGGAAATCATCCTGCCGCGCGCACTCAGCGTCGCGGGCCAGGAAGACGCCGCCGTGCTGCGCGCCGTCAAACGTTTCTACAACCTCGGCGTCAAGCCCGAGTGGTGGAAGCTGGCGCCCATGAGCGCGGCCGGCTGGCATGGCCTGGAGGTGCTGGTTGAGGAACGCGACCCGCATTGCCGCGGTGCCGTCATCCTCGGGCTCAACCAGCCCATCGCGCACCTGGTGGACAGCTTCCGCAACGCCACCAACCCCATCGTCAAGGGCTTTATGGTGGGCCGCAGCCTGTGGATGGACGAATCGCTGGCGTGGCTGCGCGGCGAGATGGACGACGCTACATTCGTCAGCCGCGTGGCTGCCAACTACACCGTGCTGGTGGACGCCTGGCGCAACCGCCGCAGCATGGTGCGCGCCGTCGCTTGAAGATTTCAGAACAGAGAAGCAACATGACAACCATTCGACTGACCATGGCCCAGGCCCTGGTGAAATACCTGGCCGCGCTGCGCGTGGAAATGGAAGACGGCAGCATCCAGCCCTATTGCGGCGGCGTGTTCACCATCTTCGGCCATGGCAATGTGGCCGGCATGGGCGAGGCACTCTGGGCCGAGCGCGCAGCGCTGCCCACCTTCCGCGCGCACAACGAGCAGGGCATGGCCCATGCGGCCATCGGCTTTGCCAAGGCGCATATGCGCCAGCGCATGATGGCGGTGAGCTCCAGCATTGGCCCCGGCGCCACCAACATGGTCACCGCAGCCGCCGTGGCCCATGTCAACCGCATCCCGGTGCTGCTGCTGCCCGGCGATACCTTTGCCACGCGCGCGCCCGATCCGGTGCTGCAGCAGGTGGAAAGCTTTCAGCAAGGTGATGTCTCGGCCAACGATTGCTTCCGCCCGGTGACGCGTTACTTTGACCGCATCAGCCGCCCCGAGCAGTTGCTCACAGCCCTGCCGCGTGCCATCCAGGTGATGACCGACCCGGCCAACTGCGGCCCGGTCTGTCTGGCCCTGCCGCAGGATGTGCAGGCCCATGCGCATGACTACCCGGCGAGCTTCTTTGCGCCGGAAGTCATCCGCTTCCGCCGCCCGCCCGCCGATGCCTTTGAGCTGACGCGCGCCGCTGCTTTGTTGAAGACAGCGAAACAACCCATGATCGTGGCCGGTGGCGGCGTGCTCTACAGCCAGGCCTGCGATGGTCTGCGCGCCTTTGCGGAGCAGTTCGGCATTCCGGTGGTCGAATCACACGGCGGCAAGAGCGCCCTGGCCTGGGACCACCCGCTCAACCTAGGCGGTATTGGTGTGGATGGCGGCCCTGCTGCCAACGCGCTGGCCCGTGAGGCCGATGTGGTGTTTGCCGTGGGCACCCGCCTGCAGGACTTCACCACCGGCTCGCACGCCCTGTTTTCCCAAGCCAAACTCTTGAGCCTGAACGTGCAGCACTTTGATGCCGGCAAATGGAGCGGCACGGCCCTGGTGGCCGATGCGCGCGTGGGTTTGGAACAACTCACCGTGGCACTGACCGGCTGGCAGGCGGATGCGGATTGGACGGCGCGCTGCAAGACAGCAGCCGCTGGCTGGGTCGCCAAAGTCACCGAGCTCACGACTAACGTACCCGCCGCTGGCACGCTGCCCTATGACGCCGAAGTCATGGGCGCGGTGCGCGACTCCCTGAACGATGCCGGTGGCAACAGCGGCCAGCACGACGTGGTGGTCTGCGCCGCCGGCACCCTGCCGGCCGAGTTACACAAGCTGTGGCGCGCCTCGCTGCCGGGCAATTACCACATGGAATACGGCTACTCCTGCATGGGCTACGAGATCGCTGGCGCACTCGGTGTGAAGATGGCGCGGCCCGAACAGGAAGTCATCGTGATGGTTGGTGACGGCTCCTACATGATGATGAATTCTGAGCTGGCCACCTCAGTCTTGCTGGGCAAAAAGCTGATCGTCGTGGTGCTGGACAACCGGGGTTATGGCTGCATACAGCGCCTGCAAAACGCCACCGGCAGCCCCAGCTTCAACAACATGCTGGATGACTGCATTCTTGAGGGGGGTGAGGCCAGCCGCATCGACTTCGCCATGCACGCGGCGTCCATGGGTGCCGATGCCTTGCATGTGAAGAACGTGACCGAACTGAAGACTGCCATGGTGAAAGCCCGTGCCGCCAAGCGCAGCCAGGTGCTGGTGATTGACACCACGCACACGCGCACCACGGCCGAGGGCGGCTGCTGGTGGGAAGTGGGCATTCCGGAAGTGTCGGCACGCCCCGAAGTCAACAAGGCTTATGACGGCTTTCTGGACGCCAAGAAGAACCAACGCGTTTAAACCAATCCACTTTTTAAAGAGAACTGCTATGACCTGGAACGTACAAATCGGCATCAACCCCATTTCCTGGATGAACGACGACCTGCCCTCGCTGGGCGGCGAAACCCCGCTGGAACTGGCCCTGAAAGAGGGCAAGGAAATCGGCTACGAAGGCTTTGAGCTGGGCAACAAGTTTCCCAAGGACGGCCCCGGCCTGAAGGCCAAGTTGGACGAGTTCGGCCTGGCCTGCGTGTCGGGCTGGTACTCCGGTTTTCTGGCGGAAGTGGAGCCGGGCCAAAGCAATGCCGACGCTGTGGCTGCCGAGATCGAGCGTTGCAAGGCGCACATGAGCCGCCTGCAATACAACGGCGTGAAGGTCGTGGTGTATGGCGAGTGCGCCGGCACCGTGCAGGGCCAGATCGACACGCCCGTATCCAAGCGCCCCACCTTCGCCAACGACGCCCTGTGGCAAGGCTATGCCGAGCGCCTGAATGCGTTTGGCGCGCACCTGATCCAGACCTACGGCATCAAGCTGGCTTACCACCACCACATGGGCGCCTATGTGGAGTCGCCAGCCGATATTGACAAACTGATGGATCTGACCGACCCGGCCAAGGTGTTCCTGCTGTATGACACCGGCCACGCTTTTTACGGCGGCGCACTGGACCCCGTCGCCCTGTTGCAAAAACATATCAGCCGCGTGGTGCATGTGCACTGCAAGGATGTGCGCACCCCCGTCATCGCACAGGCCCGCAACGACAGCTGGAGCTTTTTGAACGGCGTGATCAACGGCATCTTCACCGTGCCCGGCGACGGCAGCATCGATTACCGCGCCGTGCTCACCACGCTGAAGAACGCTGGCTACGAAGGCTGGCTGGTCGTCGAGGCGGAGCAGGACCCGGCCGTGGCCCCCAGCTACGAATACGCCAAGAAGGGTTACGACACCCTGCGCGGCCTGGTCGACAGCCTCGCTTAAAGGACCCGCACCATGGTCAGCCCCCTCCTAGCCAAGTCGGCCCCCACGGGCCGCGAGATCGTCAACGTCACACCCGAGCGCGCGGGCTGGACCCATGTGGGCTTCAGGGCCGTGCGCCTGCACCCGGCCGAGAGCGAGACCGTGGATACCGGAGCGCGCGAGCTGTGTCTGGTGGTGCTGACCGGTACCGTGGACGTGACGGTGGATGGACGGACCTACGCCAAGCTGGGCAAGCGCACCAGCGTGTTTGAAGAGGTGTCGCCTGCCGCCGTCTATGTGCCCGCCGGCAAGACCGTGACCGTAGCCAATGTGCCGGGCGCCACCACTGTGGCCGAAGTGGCGCTGTGCTCCGCACCGGGTCAGGGTGGCTCGGGTGAGGTCAGCGTGATTGATTCGTCCGCCATGCGCCGCAGCGTGCGTGGGGCTGGCACCAACACCCGCTATGTCTGCGACATCCTGCCGCACGACGACCCGCGCGCCGCGCATCTGCTGGTGGTGGAAGTGCTGACGCCCGCCAGCCACAGCTCCAGCTACCCGCCCCACAAGCACGATGTGGAGCAGCCCCCGGTGGAGACCCTGCTGGAGGAAACCTATTACCACCGCCTGAATCCGCCGCAGGGCTTTGCCTTCCAGCGCGTGTACACGGATGACCGCAGCATTGACGAAGCCTGCGCCGTGGAGGACCACGACGTGGTGATGGTTCCCAAGGGCTACCACCCCGTGACGGCACCGCATGGCTACGACCTGTACTACCTGAAGGTGATGGCCGGCCCGAACCGCTTCTGGGTCTTCAAGAACGACCCGGCGCACGAGTGGATGCTGGCCAAGGCTTAAGCCCTTTGCGAAGGTATGCGGCTTACACGAGGGCAAAGACCCGCGTTCAGTCGGAATTGAAAATTAGCCCGCGGCAGCCATTGCATCGAACACGAAGCAGGTCGTTGTGGCGTGCGCGTACAAGCGGCCTGTCGCATCCACTATCTTTGCCTCGGCCGTCGCCATCTGCTTGCCGCAGTGAATCACATTGCCTATTGCGCGCAATGGGCCGGTCTTGTGGTTAGCCGCGCGCACAATGTTGATGCTGAGTTCTGCCGTGGTGTAAGCGCGACCGGCAGGCAGCTTGGAATGAACCGCGCAGCCCAAAGCGGAATCCAGCAGGGTTGAGTACCAGCCACCGTGCACCGTGCCCATCGGGTTGTAGTAGCCGAGCTGAGGAACACCCTGGAACACAGCACGGCCGTCGCCCACCTCGACTAAATCAAGGCCCAGGGTTTCTGCCATATGGGGGTAGGGCAATTCTCCCGACATCATGGCCTCCAGAAACTGTCGCCCGCTCTTGCCCAGCAGTTGCTCCTTGGTGGCCACGCCAGGTTTTCCACCGCCGTCTCGCATGCGCTTCCTGGCCTGGGCCAGCTGGTTTTCCCACTCGGTCAATTGGCTAGCGCTTGACATTCACACTCCATTTATTTGTAGATACAACGATTGTAGATACAATCATTGCATGAGCACAAGCGACGCCTCCCTTGATCGTCCTCAGGGATGTACCAATCTCTTGCTGCGCCAATTCATGCGCCGCGTGACGCAGCACTACGACGTCGAGATGCGCAAAGTGGGCCTGAAGACGACACAGTACTCGCTGTTGTCTCACGTAGAAAAACTCGGTCCGGTTCGCCCCATAGATCTGGCAGCCAGCATCAAAATGGAGCCATCCACCCTGACCCGCAACCTCAAGCTTCTGGTGGCGTCAGGCTGGGTCACCGTCCTGGCTGGAGTGGATGCCCGTAGTCGCCATGTTGTGATCACCGAAGCGGGACGTGCCAAGCGTGCCGAGGCCAAGCGCCACTGGCGTAGAGCTCAGAACGGCATCAATGAACTATTGGGGATGGGCAATGTGGCGGCGCTTCACGCACTGATTGACCAGTCCATGAACAAGTTAAACGCCTTGAGTGATGAAGACGACGAGGTCTAACGCGCAAACGCCGCGCTGGCGAGCTGTCTTCTGGTGAATGCCCTGGGACTGAGATGGCTGCAGGGCATTCTGCGCCGGTCGATGATGGTGAGCCCAGTGGCACCGCAGGAAAGCCAATACGCGAAGTACTTCGACATCAGAACCTGGAGGGCGTACTCGCGACCGTGATTCGCCAGTGTGTCCAGCACGCGGATGAAGTCGCATTCTGGTTCAGCATGGCCGAGACCACAGCGCATGCCCTGCTCGCCCATTCGAATGCGCTTGGCCAAGGTCGACCTGCATGGCTTGAAGTCAACGCTCTCCGGGGACGAATGGCCCCCTGGCCGTTCGTGCCTAAGGCTGCAAACCAAAGCCGCCGGCGAACACCTCGCGCAAGTAGGCTACAAAGGCCGTGACCGCGAGCGGCACATGGTGCGAGTAGGGCCGTATGGCGTAAATGCTTTCGGCAAAGGCCCCGACCGATTTCCATTGCGGCAGCACCTGCACCAGCTTGTTCTGGCGCAGGCTGGCCTGTGCGCTGAAGTCCGGCAGCAAGGCAATGCCCAGGCCGGCCAGGGCGGCATCTCGCAAGGCCTCGCTGTTGTTGGCCGAGAGTGAGCCGGAGATGGGCACCGTGACCCGTGCCAACTCCTTTTGCGCCTTCACGGGCTCGAAGGTCCAGGCCGGCGCATCCGGTGTGCGCCGGTAGTGCAGGCAGTTGTGGCTGACCAGGTCTGCCGGCGCTGCCGGTGTTCCGCGTTTGCGCAAATAGCTGCGCGTGGCCACCAGCACCGACACGGTGCTGCACAGGTTCCAGGCCACATGCGTGTCGGGTGGCGCGGCCGTGTGGCGTATGGCCAGGTCAAAGCCTTCGGTGCCCATGGAGCTGAGACGGTCTGACATGTCCAGCTCCAGCCGCACCTCGGGGTAGAGGCGCAAAAATTCGGCCAGCCGGGGCACCAGTTGCTGGCGCGCCAGCGCCACCGGAGCGGTGATGCGCAGCAGGCCACGCGGCGCGCCCGCCAGGTCGCGCACACTGGCAAAGCTCTGGGCAATCTGCTCAAAGGGAGCGCGGGTTTCGTCCACCAGGCGCTGCCCGGCTTGCGTCAGTTGCACGCTGCGCGTGGTGCGGCGTACCAGCTCCACACCGGCGGCGCGCTCCAGCTCGGCAATGTTCTGGCTCATGGCTGCCTTGCTCACGCCCAGCCGAGCGGCAGCTGCCGTGTAGCTGCCCTGTTGCGACAGCACGGTGAGCCAGTGCAAGTGGCTCCAGGGGTCTTTCAGTTTTTGCTCAATCATGCCTCTATTGTTCACTATCCGGAACAATCAATTCAGGCCTGTGGTCTTGTTGCTTCAAGGGCTGCGTCATAGACTGGCCCCCACGCAAACCTGACCGGGTTTTGCAGCCCCCTTATTCCAACAGAGACACGCAATGACCCTTTACACCGATAGCACCGAAGTCGCCCAGTACATCCAGGGCGCCCGCAGCGCCGGCAGCAGCACCCGCACCCAGGCCGTCTACAACCCCGCCACCGGCGCCGTGGCGCGCCACGTGCGCTTGGGGAATGCCGCCGACGTGGACGCCGCTGTGGCCTCCGCACAAGCGGCCTTCCCGGCCTGGTCGGACACGCCGCCCATCCGCCGCGCCCGCGTCATGTTCAAGTTCCTGGAGCTGCTCAACGCCCACAAGGACGAACTGGCCCGCGTGATCACCGCCGAGCACGGCAAGGTGTTTACCGATGCGCAGGGCGAAGTGGCCCGTGGCATTGACATCGTCGAATTTGCCTGCGGCATCTCGCAACTGCTCAAGGGCGACTTCACCGACCAAGTATCAACCGGCATTGACAACTGGACGCTGCGCCAGCCCCTGGGCGTGGTCGCTGGCATCACGCCCTTCAACTTCCCGGTGATGGTGCCGATGTGGATGTTCCCGGTGGCGATTGCAGCCGGCAACACCTTTGTGCTCAAGCCCAGCCCGCTGGACCCCAGCCCCAGCCTGATGATTGCCGAGCTGTTCAAAAAGGCCGGTCTGCCGGACGGCGTGTTCAACGTGGTGCAGGGCGACAAGGAAGCCGTGGATGCGCTGCTGGTGCACCCGGACGTGAAGGCCGTGAGCTTTGTCGGCTCCACGCCCATTGCCAACCACATCTACGAAACCGGCGCCCACCATGGCAAGCGCGTGCAGGCCCTGGGCGGCGCCAAGAACCACATGGTGGTGATGCCCGATGCCGATATCGACCAGGCCGTGGACGCGCTGATCGGTGCCGGCTACGGCTCGGCCGGCGAACGCTGCATGGCCATCAGCGTGGCCGTGCTGGTGGGCGATGTGGCCGAGCGCCTGATCCCCAAATTGCTGGCACGCACCAAGACCTTGAAGGTGCTGGACGGCATGAACCTGGCCGCCGAGATGGGGCCCATCGTCACGCAACTGGCGCACGACCGCATCACCGGCTACATCGCCCAGGGTGTGAAGGAAGGTGCCACCCTGCTGCACGACGGCCGCGACTTCAATGGCGCCGCAGCCGGTGCCGGTTGCGATAACGGTTTCTGGATGGGTGGCACGCTGTTTGACAACGTCACCCCCGAGATGCGCATCTACAAGGAAGAGATCTTCGGCCCGGTGCTGTCCTGCGTGCGCGTGGCGGACCTGGCACAGGCCGTGGACCTGATCAATGCCCATGAGTTTGGCAACGGTGTCAGCTGCTTCACCCGCGACGGCAATGTGGCGCGTGAATTCAGCCGCCGCATCCAGGTCGGCATGGTCGGCATCAACGTGCCGATTCCCGTGCCCATGGCCTGGCACGGTTTTGGCGGCTGGAAGAAGAGCCTGTTTGGCGACATGCATGCCTATGGCGAAGAAGGCGTGCGCTTCTACACCAAGCAGAAATCCATCATGCAGCGCTGGCCCGAGAGCATTGGCAAGGGTGCGGAATTTGTGATGCCTACGGCGAAGTAAACAGGCCGTGGAATCTCCGGACCGCACGCGCGGTTCGGAGAAAATACCCGCATGCGCAACACGCAAGACAAAGCCCCCGACCCGATGGCCCAGACCCTGCCCGACTGGGACCTGTACCACGCCCTGCGTGAGCAGTGGACACATGAAGACAACCTGGTCAACCACCGGCTGATGTGGCTGATCCTGTCGCAGGGTCTGCTCTTCACCGCCTATGGCACGCTGACCATCGACAAGCACCGCTGGCTGGTTTATGGCTTTCCGGTGTTTGGCATGGCGGTGGCGGCGGTGATTGGTGTGAGCATCTATGCCGCGCTGGATGCCTCGGTTGCCATTGAGGCCGCTTATGAAAAAGCAGGGCTGGACCGGCTCTGCCACCTGACGCCGCAAAGCCCCACGGCCCACCGCGGCAACTGGGCCGCCAAGGCCTTGCCCTTTGTGTTTGGCACGCTCTGGCTGCTGGCGGCAACCGGCTTCATCCAGTCGAACTAACGCGAGGCTGCGCTAGTCGAAGGACGGCGCTTCGGGCTTGGCCACCGGCTTGCCCGCCGCCAGCCAGGCATCAAAGCCACCGGCAATGTTCTGCACGTACAGATAGCCCATGTCCTGCAAGGCGGCGCCGGCCAGGGCCGCGCGGCCGCCGGTCTTGCAGTACAGCACCAGCGGGATGTCACGCGGCTGCAGGGCCGGCATGGCGCTGAAGCGAAACTCCAGCATGCCGCGCGAGATATGCACGGCGCCGGGAATATGGCCGGCGGCAAATTCATCGGCCTCGCGCACATCCACCAGCACGCTGGCTTCGCGGATGGCCTGCTCTGCGTTGGCGACAGAAACTTCAGAAACGCGCGCCTTGGCGGCGGCCACCAGATCGTGTGCGGTTTTCATGGCGACTCCTTATGCGCTTGCCGACATGGCGTCAAAGGCGGCCAGTGCCTCGGCCGTGTACATCAGGGCCGGGCCACCGCCCATGTAGACGCAGACGGCCAGCATCTCTTCGAGTTCCTGCTTGCTGCAGCCCAGCTTGAGCAGGGCCTTGACATGAAAGCCGATGCAGCCGGAGCAATGCTGGGTGATGCCAATGGCCAGGGCCATCAGCTCCTTGTGCTTGGCACTGACCGCACCTTCGGCCATGGCGGCGCGCGCCAGCTGGCCAAAGGCCTGCATGGCATCGGGTTGCGCCTTGCGCAGGGGCGCCAGGTTGGCGTTGATGTTCTGGATCAGGCCGGCGTGGTCAAAGGTACTCATGGCGGTTCACAATCAAAGAGGTTGAAGGAATGGATGGCATTGTATACCCCATGGGGTATAAAGTCGAATCGGGTGGCGCACGCGTGTGCCGCATCAAAAAGCTACAGGAGCAGGCTATGCAACGCATGAACATCGGACAGGCTGCCAAGGCCTCCGGGGTCTCGGCCAAGATGATCCGCCACTACGAAAGCATCGGCTTGCTGCCAGCGGCCGACCGCACCGAAGCCGGTTACCGCCTGTATGACGCGCGGGCGCTGCACACCCTGAAGTTTGTGCGCCATGCGCGTGATCTGGGTTTCTCGCTGGCGGAGATCCACGAACTGGTCGGCCTGTGGCAGGACCGGGCCCGGCCCAGCCGCCAGGTCAAGGCACTGGCCGAGGCGCATATCCGCGAACTGGAACAAAAGGCGCAGGAGCTGTTGACCATGAAGGCCACGCTGGAACAACTGGTGCATTGCTGCCACGGTGACGACCGGCCCGACTGCCCGATTCTGGAAACGCTGGCCCTCGATGCGCCGGCCCGGCCACTCCACAGCACGGGCAAGCCCGCACTGGCACCGCGTAGCAAAACCCGCCAGGCCTGAGGCCGGCATGCCGCTGCCGACCATTCGCAGGCAGACTGACAATATTTTGCGGAAGCAGGCAGAATCCGCATTCACATACATGCCGTCATGACACTGCCCTCTCCCGACTTTGCGGACAGCGTCCGAGCCGCCGCAAGCCCCCATGCCGCCCCGGCAGTGCCCCGGCGCTTCCGGCTGGTTCGCTACTTTGCGCTGACCAGCCTGGTGGGTGTGCTGATCGTGCTGGCCCCGCTGATCTACTTTTACCGCGCCTATGCCATGGAGGCGCTGGAGAAGCACGAAACCCGCGACAACGTCACCGTCACCCGCATCTTTGCCAGTACGCTGTGGCCCCGCTACGCCGCCTATGTCACGGGCGCGGCGGCCCTGCCCAAAGAGCAACTGCGGCACAACCCCGAGGTGGCGCGCATGCGTGCCGACGTGCTGCGCCAGATGCAGGGCCTGTCGGTGGTCAAGGTCAAGATTTACGACCTGCATGGCCTGACGGTTTTTTCCACCGACGAGAAACAGATCGGTGAAGACAAGAGCGATGACGACGGCGTGCAGGACGCCGTGGCCGGCAAGGTGGTGAGCGAGATCGCCTTTGAAAACCAGTTTGATGCGTTTGAGAAGGTCATCAACGACCGCAACCTGATCTCCAGCTATGTGCCCATCCGCCTGGAGGACAGCCAGCCGCCCGAAGGGGTGTTTGAGGTGTACTCCGACGTGACCGACTATGTGGCCGAGCTGGAGAAAACCTCCTGGGAAATCGTGGGCGTGGTGCTGGGCAGCCTGGCGCTGCTCTACCTGTTTCTGTACGCCATCGTGCGCCGTGCCGACCAGACCCTGCAGGGCCAGGCCCGCGCGGTGGACCAGGCCCACGCCGCCATGCTGACGCACCAGGCCCTGCACGACCCGCTGACCGGCCTGCCCAATCGCGAGAGCCTGAGCCGGCAGATGGAGACCCTGCTGCGCGCCATGCAGGCCAGCGGCCAGAAGTGCGCCGTGCTCTGCCTGGGCCTGGACAGCTTCAAGGAAATCAACGACTCGCTGGGCCACGGGGTTGGTGACGCCGCACTGCTCCAGGTGGGTCTGCGCCTGCAGCAGGCCTTTGGTGAGGGCCACATCACGGCCCGCATGGGCAGCGACGAGTTTGTGGTCACCCTGGCCGGCTTCAGCAGTGCGCTGGAGGTGGAGCGCCTGCTGCTGGCGGTGGAGCGCGCCCGGCGCGCCATCACGCAGCCCGCCATCGTGGCGCTTGGCCACGAGTTGTCCATCACGGCCAGCGTGGGCATTGCCATCTATCCGGATGACGGCGGCGACGTGGCCGCCCTGCTGCAGGCCGCAGACGGCGCCCTGTCACATGCCAAGAAGCAGGGCCGCAACAGCTACCAATTCCACACCGCCGGCATGAACCAGCGCGCGCTCGACATGCTGCTGGTCGAGCGCGACCTGCGCCGCGCCCTGGACGAGAACCAGTTCGTGCTGTACTACCAGCCCAAGATCGACCTGCACAGCGGCCAGGTCACCGGCGCCGAGGCATTGATCCGCTGGCAACATCCCAGCCGTGGTCTGGTGGGGCCCAACCAGTTCATTCTGGTGGCCGAAGAACGCGGCCTGATCGTGGCCCTGGGTGAATGGGTGATGCACGAAGCCTGCCGCCAGAACAAGGCCTGGCAGAACAGCGGCATGGCCCCGATACCGATTGCCATCAACCTCTCGGCCGTGCACTTCCAGCAAAGCGCGCTGCTGCACGACGTGGAGCAGACCCTGTACAACCATGCACTGCCTGCCCACTGCCTGGAACTGGAGCTGACCGAAAGCTCCCTGATGCAGGACGCCGGCACCACCATTGCCACCATGCAGCAGCTCAAGGAGATTGGCGTCTATCTGGCGCTGGATGACTTCGGCACCGGCTACTCCAGCCTGAGCCAGCTCAAGGGCCTGCCGCTGGACAACCTGAAGCTGGACCAGTCCTTTGTGCGCGGCCTGCCCGCGGACCGCGACGACCTGGCCATCTGCAGCGCCGTCGTCGCCATGGGACATGCCCTGGGCCTGAAGGTGATTGCCGAGGGCGTGGAAACCCCGGAACAACTCGGCGTGCTGCGCAGCCTGGGCTGCGACGTCGGCCAGGGCTACCTGTTTGCCCGGCCCATGCCGGCGGCCCAGTTTCTGGACTACATGCAGCAGCACCAGGATGCGCAGGTAACGGCCTTCTAGCCGGCCCGCGCCCGGCGCACCAAGACTTACTCCGGTTGCACCTGCAGCGCTTCCAGAAAGCGCGACACCATGTTGTAGGCGGCTATCACACCCACCAGCTCCACCTGCGCCTGGGGTGCGCCCAGGGCCTGTTGCACGCGGGCAAAACAGGCCTTGCTGACCTGCACCTGGCGCGTCATCTCCAGCGTGAGTTGCAGCACCGCACGTTCGGCCTCGCTGAAGAGTACCGCGTCCTGCTGTGCTGCTTCATAGTCCTGCAAGCCCTCCAACTGCGCCTGCGTGCCACCAGCGGCCAGATACTCCGGCGCATGTTGCAGCAGTTCGTAGTCGGCGCGGTTGAGCACCGCCACGGCGCAGATGGCCAGTTCGCGCAGCCTGGCGTCCAGCGACAGGGCGTTGCGCACCGCGCCCAGAAAGCCGTTCCAGCCCACTGCAAAAGCCGGGCTGTTGAGCAGCATGCGGTCCAGGTTCAGCAGCGTGCCGCCGCGGCGCTTTCGGATCGCCTCCACCACCTCGGCCGGGCCGAGTTGCGCATCGGGTACGACGGGAATACGGCTTGTGTAGTCCATGTTCAGTCGATCGCCGCCACCAGCTCGGCATCGTGGTGCCGCTGCTGCTCTTCCATCACCAGCTGGCCCAGCTCGCGCTTCAAGCTGTTGAAGGCGGCGGAGGACGGATCGCGCAGACGCGGCAGGTCCACCAGCAGGTCGCGCTTGACGGTGCCGGGCCGGTAGGTCATGACCACAATGCGGTCGGCCAGGTAAATGGCTTCCTCGATGCTGTGCGTCACAAAGATCACCGTCTTGCCGAGTTCGGCCCAGATGCGCAGCAGCTCATCCTGCAGGTTGCGCCGGGTCAGCGCATCCAGCGCGCCAAAGGGTTCGTCCATCAGCATGATGGGCGAGTCCAGCGCCAGGATGCGCGCAATCGCCACGCGCTGGCGCATGCCGCCGGACAGGTCTTTGGGGTAGCGGTTGCGAAAATCCGTGAGGCCCAGCTTGGCCAGCAGGGTGGCCACGGTGTCCTGGATTGTTGCCGCGTCCACGCCCTTGATTTCCAGACCAAAGGCGATGTTCTTCTCCACCGTCATCCAGGGGAAGAGGGCATATTCCTGGAACACCATGCCACGGTCCGGGCCCGGGCCGGTGACCGCTTTGCCGTCGGCCGTGATGCTGCCGCTGCTGGGCAGCGAGAAGCCGGCAATGGCGTTGAGCAGGGTGGACTTGCCACAGCCCGAGGGCCCGAGCAAACAGACAAACTGGCCTTGCGGAATATCGAGGTGGATGTCCTTGAGGGCCACCACTTCCCGCTCGGCACTGGCGAAGATTTTGTTGACGCCCTTCACGGCGATGTGGGCGGCAATAGGGGTAGTACTCATCTCAATGCTCCAGGCCACGGTGCCAGCGCAGCAAATAGTTGTTTAGTTTGTTCACGCCAATGTCGATGGCCAGGCCCAGCATGCCGATGCTGATCATGCCGGCGATGATTTTGTCGGACCAGAAGTACTCACGCGCTTCCAGAATCCGAAAGCCCAGGCCATTGTTCACGGCAATCATCTCGGACACGATCACCACGATGAAGGCGGTGCCGATGCCGATGCGCACGCCCGACAAAATGTAGGGCACGGACGCCGGCAATATCACGCGCAAAAACAAGGTGCGCTGATTCGCGCCCAGGTTGCGAGCAGCGCGCAAATAGATGCCGTCCACATGGCGCACACCGGCAATGGTGTTGATCAGCACCGGGAAAAATGCGCCAATGGAAATCAGGAAAATAGCCGGCGGATTGCCCAGGCCAAACCACAGAATCGCCAGCGGAATGTAGGCAATCGGTGGGATGGGCCGCAGCACCTGGGCCAGCGGATTGAGCCAGGCATAGACACGCGGGCTGGCACCCATCACCAGACCCAGCGGCAGGGCCAGACCGGCGCCGACCAAAAAGCCGACCACGACGCGGTACATGCTGCCGGTGGCATCCAGAATCAGCTCACCCGAAATGGCCCAGGCCAGCCAGCTGCCTTCGAATTCGGCAAAGGGTTTGGCCGGCAGCAGATAGGCCACCCAGCGTGTCACGACCGCCCAGGGCGAGGGCAGCACATGTTCGTTGACCCAGCCCATGGAGCAGGCGGTTTGCCAGATGGCGATCAGGACGATGGGCACGATGAGCCCGGCGCCGGCCCCGCGCCAGTTAAAGGGTTTGCGCATGGTGGATTACTTGACGTTGAGGGATTTCTTGGCCGCATCCAGCAGGTCGGTCTTGACCCAGTCGGTGGCCACCGGGGGCTTGTCCATCTTGCCGATGCCGTACTTCACCATCAGGTCGGTGGAGACCTGGATGTGTGCGGCCGTGACGTCAAAGCTGTAGGGCGAGTTGCCGATGGCGTCGTCAAAGTCGTCCTTGGTGATCTGGCCCTTGAACACGGTTTGCGTGACAAACTTTTCGGCCGTGGCCTTGTTGTCGATAAAGGTCTTGGTCGCCTCCACAAAACAGCGCATGAACTTCTCGGCCAGCGGGCGGTGTTCCTTGTAAAACTTTTCCGTCATCACCAGCGTGCGCACCGGCTCGCCGATGGGCGTGTCATAGGGCTTGACCACTTCCACGCCGAAATTCTTGTTCAGCGCCTGCGAGGCCTGGGGCTCGGTCTGCATGATGGCGTCCAGGTTCTTGCCGATCAGGGCGGCGTTCAGATCGGGGTACGACAGATAGATCAGCTGCACGTCCTTGCCCGGTGCGTCCGACGACGAGAGGCCGTTCTGGCCCAGCTCGGTTGCCAGCAGCAACTCCTGGATGCTGCCGCGCGTCACGCCAACCTTCTTGCCCTTCAAATCCTTCACCGTCTTGATGCCGGCATCGGGCCGCGCCACCAGGCGTGCACCGCCCTTGGCAAAGCCGGCCACCACATAAATCGGCACGCCCTTGGCACGGCCGGAGATGGCCGCCTCGGAGGCGGTGGCGCCCACATCCAGCTCGCCGGCAATGATGGCCTGCATCACATCCAGGCCCTTGGCAAAGGTGCTTTCTTGCACCTGGATGCCGCACTTGGGCGCGATTTCCTTGATGTAGGAGACGGCGGCAAAGTGCGCCAGCTTGAGGTTGCCCAGGCGGATCACGTCATCGGCGGCATGGGCGGAAAAGCTGGCCAGGGTAGCGCAGGCCAAGAGGCCCGCAGCAAGGGGTTTGAACATGGTTTGTCTCCATTGGTGTTGGTGGCCGTGTGCAAAGTGCCAGGCTCTGGGCGGAATTTTGGGCCTGTGCCCGGATTCGCGCATCTGTAGAACTACCCATGCGGCGCAGAAAAAAGGGCGGTGCAGGCGATAGACTAGGCCGTTTCAGCCGCTGGCACAGGTTCATGCGGCTTCAACCCGGGGGGGACAAACAGGCGGCCTGCGCAGGCCGCCGATCGGAACCCTGCCTATGTTTTTACCCCCCGAATCGCCAGCGGGCGATTTCCTGAAAGTGTCCCTGCTCAGCGTCGGCCCGTTCGTGGACTACCTGCGCGCGCAGGACCCCGCAGGCAACCCCTGGCTGCTGTGCACCCTCAAGAGCGGGCCGGGCGAGCGCGCCATGCACCAGCGCTTTCGCGAAGGCTTTGCCCTGCAACAACGCGCCCAGGGCCCGGGCGTGGCGACGGCCCGGCAGCTGATGACCTGGCAGGGCCTGCCCTGCATTGCCATGGAAGACCTGGGCGGTGTGCCGCTGCAGGCGCTGCTGCGCCCCCTGCCCTGGGCCCTGGAGCCGGCCCTGCGCCTGGCAGCCGGTATTGCCGGTGGGCTGGACCGCATCCACGGCCTGGGTCTGGTGCATGGCGACGTGGCACCCGCCACCATCCTCTGGAACCCCGACAGCCAGGACGCACAGCTGTGTGGTTTTGACTTTGCCCGCAACCGCAACGCGGCGCAGGGCTCCTTCTTTTTTGCCCGCATGATGGAGCGCGACCCGGCCTGCATCTCGCCCGAATGCACCGGTCGCCTGAACCGCTTTGTCGATGCGCCGGCCGATCTGTATGCCCTGGGCTCGGTGCTGTACCGGCTGCTGAGCGGACGCTACCCCTTTGATGCCAAGGACACCCTGGGCTGGATTCACGCACATGTGGCACAGCGCCCGCTGCCGCTGCAGACGCTGCGGCCCGGGCTGCCACCCATGGTCGCGCGGATTGTGGAGCGGCTGCTGCAAAAGCTGCCGGAACAGCGCTACCAAAGCGGTTGGAGTCTGCAGCGGGACCTGCAGCAGTGCCTGCAGGCGCTGGCGCAGGGCGGGGACATTCCCGCCTTCACCCTGGGCGCGGAGGACTACTCCGGACAGCTGCGTGCACCCAGCCGCCTGTACGGCCGTGAAGCGCCGCTGGAGGCCCTGGGCCGTGGGCTGGCACAGGTGCGCCAGGGCGCCTTTCTGATCGCCGCCATCACCGGCCATTCGGGCACCGGCAAGACCGCCCTGGTCCACACCCTGCGCAACACCCTCAGCCTGGAGGGCGGCAATTTTGTCAGCGGCAAGCTTGACCAGTTCCAGCACGAGCGGCCCTATTCGGCCCTGACGCAGGCACTCGAAGCCTTGTGCAGCACCCTGCGCGAAGAGGTGCAGGACGCGGGGCCGGCCTGGCTGGCCGAGCGGTTGGCCGCGCTGGGGCCCGACCTGCCCTATCTGCAGGTGCTGGCGCCCTCGCTGGCCGGGCTGGGCGGCTCGCACAGCCCGGGCCTGCCGCAGGCCCAGGCGGCGACCGAGCTGCGCTCGCGCTACCTGCGTGCGACACAGATTTTTCTGCAGTGGTTTGCCAGTGCGCAGGCGCCGCTGGTGCTGGTGCTGGATGACCTGCAATGGGCCGACCGGGCCACACTGGAACTGCTGGAGCAGTTGCCGACGCAGGGCGCACTGCAGCATGTGATGCTGGTGCTGACCTGCCGGGACCCCGATGGCGACCCCGACCAGCCCCTGCCGGCCATGCTGCAGCGGCTGCGTGCCGGCGGCACAACGCCGCTGGAACTGCCGCTGCAGGCGCTGGACGAGGAGGCCATTACCGACTGGCTCAACGACGTGCTGCAGGGCGCCGACCAGTTCTTGCAGCCGCTGGCCCATCTGCTGGCGCGCAAGACCGGTGGCAACCCTTTCTTTGTGCGCAACTTTCTGGAGTTTGCGGTGCAGCAGGGCTGGCTGCGGTTTGACCGCCTGGTGCGCCAGTGGACCTGGGATGCGCAGGCCATACGCTCCAGCGCACTGACCGACAACGTGGTGGACCTGCTGCTGGTGCGCATGCAGGGCCTGCCGGACGACCAGGGCCGGCTGCTGGCAACGGCCGCCGTGCTGGGCACCACCTTCCAGGCCGGCGAGGCCGGCGCGCTGCAGTCCCTGACGCCGGAGCTGCTGTGGCAGGCCATGGAGCGCCTCAGCGCCAGCGGCTACATCCGCCATGTGCAGATGGGCCTGTATGCCTTCAACCATGACCGCATCCAGGAGGCCGCGGTGCAACTGCTGGAGCCGGCCGCGCGGCGCGCGCTGCATGTGCGTATTGCACAGCAGTTGCAGGCCCTGCCCGACCTGGCACGCGCACGCCGCCTGTTTGAATGGCTGGGCCACCTGGGTGCTGCGCTGGACGCCGACAGCCCGCCCGATGAACGCCTGCGCTTTGCCGGGCTGGCGCTGCAGGCGGCTACCCAGTCCTTGCAGGCGAATGCACCGGCACAGGCACGCGCGCACGCCGAACATGCGCTGGCCCTGCTGGGCACGCAGGACAGTGAAGAGGCCGCAAGCCTGGCCTTTGCCCTGCACGAAAAAGCGCAGATTGCGGCCTACCAGTGCGCCGACCTGGAGGCCGCCCAGGCGCACTACGCGCAGCTGTTGCTGCATCCGCGCCAGCCGCTGGAGATGGTCACCGCCCACCTGTGCACCATCCACCTGCTCACCCTGCGCGGCGAATACGCGCAGGCCACCGCGATCGGCCTGCAGGCCCTGGAAACACTGGGGGTCAGCATCCGGCTGGAGGGCCTGCAGGACCAGGCACGCGCCGATCTGGAGCGCTATGGCGTGCAGCTGCAGGCCATGGGCCTGGAGCCCATCCTCGCCCTCGAGAGTGCCGCCGACGCGCGGCTGGACGCGGCGCTCACCCTGATGTCCGGCATTGCCGTGCCCACCTTTTTTGCCAACCCGGTGCTGGCCACGGTGCTGGGTCTGCGCGCCGCCAGCTTCGCCATGGAATTCCGGCAAACCCGCGGTGTGGCATTTCTCTGGTCCATGGTCTGCGGTGCCCACATTGCCATTCAGGGTGATCTTGCGGCCGGCGCGGCACTCACCCGCTTTGCCCTGCAGCTGGCCCGCAAACATGGCGACCCGGTGGAGCTGGCCCAGGTCAGCCAGGTGCATGCCCTGACGCTGCACTGGACCGAGCCGCTGGGCGAGGTGGTCAGCGCGGCACGCCAGGCTTTTACCCTGCTGCACCAGGCCGGGGTGCTGCCGCTGGCGGGATTTACCTTTTACCCGGTGATTGGCGCGCGCCTGGAAATGGGCGAACCCCTGCTGGAAGTGGCGCAGGAGATTGAGCGCGCACTGGCCTACAGCGGCAGCACCGGCAACCTGCATGCACACGCCACCTTTGTGATCCTGCGCCAGCAGGTGGCGGCCCTGCAGGGCCGCACCCACGCGGTGACCAGCCTGGACGATGGCCGCTTCAGCGAGGCCGACCACCTGGGCGGGCTGGGCGAGAACCACATGGCGCGGGCCTATTTCCACGGCGCCAAACTGTGCCTGGCCAACCATGCCGGCGACCATGAGGCCGCCCTGCTGCACGCGCGCACGGGCGAGGGCTTCATGCCCTCTGTGCAGGGCTTTCTGCTGAGCAGCTGCTTTCGCTTCCATGCCGCGCTGGCCTGGAGCGCGGCAGCAGCCAGCCAGCTGGTGCCGCTGCAGCAGGCCCTGCAGCAGCTGGATGCCAGCCTGGCCCAGCTGCTGCACTGGACGCACAGTGCGCCCTTCAGCTACGGCCACAAGGCCGACCTGCTGCAGGCCGAGCGGGCCGCCCTGACCGGGCAGCCCTGGCTGGCACTGGAGTTTTATGAGCTGGCCCTGCAGGGCGCCACGCGCCAGGGCTTTGTGCACGAGGAGGCCCTGATCGCAGCCCGCGCCGCGCGCTTCTGCCGCAGCCAGAATCTGCCCGGCATTGCCGAAGGGTTTGCGCGCCGCTCGGCCCGCGCATACCGCGCCTGGGGCGCCGGCGCGCTGCAGCAGGGCAGCGTGGCCACGACCGACCGCGGGCCCGACATGCTGAGTCTGGACAGCATTCTCAAAAGCGCGGAAGCCATCAGCGCCGAGCGCAATTACGACACCCTGCTGCGCACCCTGCTGGCCCTGGTGCTGGAAAACGCCGGGGCCGAGCAGGCCATGCTGTTGCGCCGCAGCGGCGAGGGCGAACTGCTGCCCGAGGCCTGGCTGGTGCAGACCCATGCCGGCCCGCAGTTTGGCAGCGCCAACGGCGCACAGCCACCGTTCCAGCCGGCCGCGCTGGCATTGCGCAGCACCCTGCATGGCGGGCGCGCCCAGGTGTTTTCCGACGCCGGGCGCGACTACCGCATCGCGCGCGACGCCGAGGTGCGCAGCCGCCCGCTGCGCTCGGTGCTGTGTGTGCCGCTGGTGCTGCGCCAGCAGATCAGCGCCGTGCTCTACCTGGAAAACAACCTGGCGCCCGGCCTGTTCACGCAGCAGCAGGCGCGCGTGCTGGGCATCATGGCCGGGCAGGCCGCCATTGCCCTGGAGAGTGCGCGCCTGTACCGCGGCATGGAGCATGCAGTGCAGCAGCGCACGCACGAGCTGGCCGCGCGCAACCGGGAGCTGGCGCTGGAGGTGCAGCAGCGCAAGGCGGCGCAGGCCCGGCTGCAACAGGCCCAGGCCGAGCTGGCAGCGGCCCAGCGTTTCGCCCAGGGCATTGTGGAACATGCACCCTACATGGTCTGGGCGGTGGCACCGGACGGGCGCATCACCGTGTACAACCAGGGTGCCAGCCGGATTACCGGCTACAGCGCGGCAGAGGTACCCGACCGCCAGCGCTGGCTGGAGCTGCTCTACCCCGACCCGCAATACCGCAGCGAGGTGATGGCCAGCTTTGCGCTGGACCTGGCCGAGGGCTTTGCCACCCGGCCCGCCACCTACTGCATCACGGCGCGCGACGGCAGCCGCAAGTGGATCCATTACCGCGCCAGCACGCTGGAGGACGGCACCACGGTGTTCTTTGGCAACGACGTGAGCTTTGTCCATGCCCAGGCGCAGCAACTGGAGCAGGCCAAGCTGCGCGCCGAAGACTCCACCCGCGCCAAGGGTGTGTTCCTGGCCAACATGAGCCACGAAATCCGCACCCCCATGAATGCGGTGATCGGCCTGTCGAACCTGGCGCTGAAGATCGACATGCCGCCGCGCGTGCACGACTACCTGGGCAAGATACGGCAAAGCGGCGAGCACCTGCTGGGCATCATCAATGACATCCTGGACTTCAGCAAAATCGAATCCGGCAAACTGGAAATCGAGTCCCTGCCGTTTGACCTGTATGCGGTGATCGACAACGTGGTCAACCTGGTCTCGCAAAAGGTGGAGGGCAAGGGGCTGGAGCTGCTGTGCAGCGTGGAGCCGGACATTCCCAAAACGCTGGTGGGTGATCCGCTGCGCCTCGGCCAGGTGCTGGTCAACTACACCAACAACGCCGTCAAGTTCACGCGCAGCGGCAATGTGCGCATTGCCATCCGCATCCAGGAACTGCAGGGCAGCGACCTGCTGCTGCACTTTGCCGTGTCCGACACCGGCATCGGCCTGCGCCCGGAACAGATCGGCCGCCTCTTCAAGAGCTTTGTGCAGGCCGACACCTCCATCACGCGCGAATACGGCGGCACCGGCCTGGGTCTGGCCATCTGCAAGAGCCTGGCCCAGGCCATGGGCGGCGATGTCGGTGTGGACAGCGTGTTCGGCCAGGGCTCGACCTTCTGGTTTACCGCGCGCCTGCAGGTGGGCTCCGACGAGAGGCTGGTGCCACGCCCGGCCGTGGACCTGCACGGGCGCAGCGTGCTGGTGGTGGACGACAACGCCAGCGCCGCCCTGGTGCTGTGCGAGCAGCTGTCCGAACTCGGCTTTGCCACCCAGCAGGCCGACTCGGGGCCGGCGGCGCTGGCCGCCCTGGAGCAGGCCGACAACCGGGGCAGGCCCTACGACTTTGTGCTGATGGACTGGCTGATGCCCGGCATGGACGGGCTGCAGACCGCGCGCGCCATGCGTGCCCGGCAGCCCGGCGCGGCACCCTGCGTGCTGATGGTGACGGCGCACCGGCGCCAGGAACTGGTCCGGGCGGCACAGGAACTGGGCATTGCGCATGTGCTGGCCAAACCGGTCAACAGCTCCATGCTGGTCAACACCCTGATGCAGCTCATGGGGCTGGAGCGGCCGGCCGCGCCGGCGCACCAGCTGCGCCGTCCGAGCGCACGCGAGCGCGCACTGGCGCCGCTGCGGGGTGCGCGCATCCTGCTGGTGGAGGACAACGAGATCAACCAGCAGGTGGCCTGCGAAATGCTGCGCGATGCCGGCTTTGCCGTAGACGTGGTGCAGAACGGCGAACGGGCCGTGCAACAGGTGCAGGAGCGCCACGCCGCGGCACTGCCCTATGACCTGGTGCTGATGGACATGCAGATGCCGGTGATGGACGGGGTAACGGCCACCCGGCTGATCCGCAAGCAGCATGCCGCGCAGGACCTGCCCATCGTGGCCATGACCGCCAATGCCATGCAGGCCGACCGCGAGCGCTGCCTGGAGGCCGGCATGAATGG
>CANBTQ010000012.1 GCA_947372425.1 Comamonadaceae bacterium
CCGGCTGCATGGCCAATCTGCTGCACACCTACCCCAGTGAAGCCATGCGCAGCGATGCGCTGGCGCAGTACCTGGCGGCCCGTTCCTGGAACCAGGCGCTGGTGCTGGTCGGCCCGCGCCCGCAGGACACGCTGCAGCTCGACGCCTTGGTGCGTTCGGCCAGGCGCTATGGCGTCAAAGTGGCCAGGCAAACCGCATTCAAGCTGTCCACCGACCCGCGCGAACGCGAACAAAGCAATCTGCGCCTGCTCACCAATGACAAGGCCTACGACGTGGTGGCGGTGCTGGACAGCGATGGCGAGTTTGCCCGTGGCGTGCCCTACAACACGCAGTGGCCGCGCCCGGTGCTGGGCGCCAGCGGCCTGGTGGCCTTGGCCTGGCATCCGCAATGGGATCTGAATGGCGGGCCGCAACTCTCACGCCGCTTTGCGCGCGCCGCGCACCGGCCCATGGGCGGGCAGGACTGGGCGGCCTGGGCGGCCATCAAGGCACTGGTCGGCGTGCTGACCGAAAGCCCGAAATCTTCTGTGCCGGAGCAGCTCAAGCTGCTGCGCAGCGGCCAGGTGGCGCTGGATGGCTTCAAGGGCCCGCGCCTGACCTTCCGTGCCTGGGACGGCCAGCTGCGCCAGCCCATCTTTCTGGGCCATGCCGATGGCGTGGCCGCCGTGGCGCCGTTTGACGGCGTGATGCATCCCACCGAGGTGCTGGACACCCTGGGGGTGGACGAGAAGGAGAGCCCATGCAAAGCACGTCCGTAATTTCGCAGACACCGCCAGCACCCGGCGCGCCGGCCACGCCCCTGCTGCTGCACCTGGCCCGCGCGTTGCGCGCCGTGGTCGGACGCGAGCTGCTCAAGTTTTTGCGCCAGCCCTCGCGCCTGGCCTCTTCGCTGGTGCGCCCGCTGCTGTGGTTTGTGGTGTTCTCGGCGGGCTTTCACAATGTGTTTGGCGTGGCCATCATCCCGCCCTACGAGACCTACGTGGAATACAAGGTCTACATGCTGCCGGGCCTGCTGGGCATGATTGCCCTCTTCAACGGCATGCAGAGTTCGCTCTCCATGGTCTACGACCGCGAGATGGGCGTCATGCGCCTGCTGCTCACGGCGCCGCTGCCGCGCGGCTGGTTGCTGGGCTTCAAGCTGGTGGCCTCCACCGCGCTGTCCTTGTTGCAGATGCTGGTTTTTTTGCTCATCGCTCTGGCCTTTGGTGTGGAGGCGGACCTGCGCAGCTGGCTGCTGGCCGTGCCGGTGATGGCGCTGGGCGCCACCATGCTGGCGGCACTCGGGCTGATGCTGTCGGTCTACATCAAGCAGCTGGAAAACTTTGCCGGCACCATGAACTTTGTCATCTTCCCCATGTTCTTCATCAGCACCGCGCTCTATCCGCTGTGGAAGGTGGAGGAGTCGGGCGCGCTGTGGCTGGTGCAGATCGCGCAGCTCAATCCCTTCACCTATGTGGTGGAGCTGATCCGCTTTGCGCTGCAGGGCCAGTTCAACGCACTCGCCTGTGCGGTGGTGGTGGTGGCCGGTGTGCTGTGTTTCGGCCTGGCCTTGCGCGGTTACGACCCGCAGCGTGGCTGGACCAAACAGCGCGGCTAAGGGGGCGGGCGATGCGAACCATGGCAATGGCTGTGCGCTCCGGTGTCCGGTTGCTGGTGCTGCTGTGCGCGGCCCTGTTGTTGGCCGGTGTGGCCCAGGCTGGCGTCATGACGCGCGAAGGCATGGCCCAGGCCTTTCCCGCGCCGCTGGTGGTGGGCGAGAAAGAGCGTGATCTGCCGGTCTGGCCGATCTATGCGCAAGACCTCACCAGCACCAGCATCGTGGCCTGGGCCTTTGAGTCGATGGACTTTGCCGCCATCCCCGGTTTTTCGGGCACGCCCTTCAACCTGCTGGTGGCACTGGACAAGGATGGCAAGTTCATGGATGTGCGGGTGCTGAGCCAGCACGAGCCGGTGTTTCTGGACGGGCTGGGGCCTGCCCCACTTTTCAAGTTTGTCGAGCAGTACAAGAACCTGTCGCTCAAGCAAAGCATCAAGATCGGCCTGGGCCAGAGCAGCGCCAACAAGGCCAACAGCGCCAACGTGTACATCGACGGCGTGGCCAAGGCCACGGCCTCGGTGCGCATTCTGAACCAGAGCCTGCTGGCCGCCTCGCTGAAAGTGGCGCGCGCCAAGATGGGCTATGGCGAGGGCAATGACCCGGATCTGATTGCGCGCATCCGCCCCGATGTGTTGGAGGTGCTGGACTGGAACGGCCTGCTCAAAGCCGGGCTGGTGACACACCAGGTGTTCAGCAACGCGGCGGTGGAAGCGGCCTTCAAGGGCACGGCAGTAGAGGGGCTGGACGACGAAGCCCGGCGTGCCCCGGAGGCACCCTTTGTCGAACTGTACTTCGCCCACCTGAACCTGCCGTCTGCCGGGCGCAATCTGTTGCCGCCGCAGACCTGGGACTATCTGCAAAAGCGCCTGGACAGTGGCGACCATGCGCTGCTGGTGCTGGCCAAAGGGCGCTACGGCATTGTCAGTGACGACTTCCAGCGCGGCACGGTGCCCGACCGCCTGACGCTGAACCAGAACAAGTTGCCGCTGGAAATGCGCGACCTCGATCTGGACACCACGCTCAACCTGCCGGCCGATCTGAAGGACGCGCAGTGGCGTGTGTTCCGCGTCATTGCGCCGGCCGGGCTGGACCCGTCGCTGCCGCTGGACTTTGAACTGCTGGTGTCCCGTGCCAAGGGCCAGTTCATGCCCGAGGTGGTGAACAGGCCCTTTGTCTTCAGTGCCACCTTGCCCGACAAATACGTGGAAGCCGCCAGTGCCGACAGCAAGACCTGGACACTGAGTTGGACCTCGCGCTGGTGGGAGCTGTTGATCCTGCTGGCGGGCCTGGGCCTGCTGGCCTGGGCGCTGGCCCAGCCGAAGTGGCTCACGGCCAGCCCGCAGCGCCTGAATCGCTTTCGCACCGGCTACCTGCTGTTCACCCTGTGCTTTATCGGCTGGTACGCGCAGGGCCAGTTGTCCATCGTGAACTGCACCGCCGTGATCCAGGCGCTTGTTGCGCGGCGCAGCCTGGCCTTCTTTTTGTACGACCCGATGACGGTGTTGCTGTGGGCCTTTGCGGGCGTGAGTTTCTTTGTCTGGGGCCGTGGCACCTTCTGCGGCTGGCTGTGCCCGTTCGGCGCGCTGCAGGAGCTCATCAGCACACTCACGCAGCGCCTGGGGCTGAAGCCGCTGCGGGTAGCCACGCAGATGGACCGGCAACTCAAACGCCTGAAGTACGCGGTGCTGGCGCTCATCCTGCTATCGGCCTGCGTGTCGGTAGGCTGGGCCGACCGGCTGGTGGAGGTGGAGCCCTTCAAGACCAGCATCACGCTGAACTTTGTGCGCGAATGGCCCTTTGTGTTGTGGGCCGTGGCCACGGTGTTGCTCAGCTCCTTTTTCTACAAGGGCTATTGCCGCTACCTGTGCCCCCTGGGCGCCGGCATGGGCCTGCTGGGGCGCTTGCGCCGCTGGGATTGGATCGCACGGCGCAGCGAATGTGGTCAGCCCTGCCAGCGCTGCCGCAGCGACTGCGCCTACCAGGCGATTGACAAGGCTGGTGCCATCGATTACGACGAATGTTTCCAGTGCCTGGACTGCGTGGTCATTTACGAAAGCGCATCGCTGTGTGTGCCGCTGCACAACAACGCGCGCCGCGCCGCAGGCCAGACCGTGATTCCCATTGTGGCAGTGGAGCCCCAACCATGACACGCAGAGCATTCCTGCAATTCGGCCTGGGTCTGGGCCTGACGGGTGTGGCCGGGCTGGCCGCCATGGCGGTGCCGCAGCGTGACCCTGCCGGGGCCTTGCAATGGGCCGACAGAACCCTGAACGCCATGGGCACGGCCATGACGCTGCGCGCCGCCCACGCCGATGCCGGCGTGGCGGGTCGGGCACTGGATGCGGCGGTGGCCGACATCCGCCAGATCGAAGACCAGATGAGCCTGTTCCGGCCCGACAGTGCCCTCAGCCAGCTCAACCGCGTCGGCCAGCTCGACCAGGCCCCCCCGGATTTGCTGTACGTGCTGGCCACCGCACAGGACGTGGCACGACGCAGCCACGGCAGCTTTGACGTGACGGTGCAGCCGCTCTGGCTGGCCTTTGCGCAGGCGCGCCAGCAGGGCCGTCTGCCCACCGTTGCGGAGGTGCAGGCAGCGCGCCTGCGCGTGGGCTGGCGCGGCCTGCATCTGGCGGACCAGTCGGTGCGGTTGCAGCGGCCCGGTATGGGTGTCACCCTCAATGGCATCGCCCAGGGTTTTGCTGCCGACAAGGTCAAGGCGCGGCTGCAGGCCTTTGGCATTCAGCACGCCCTGATCAATGCGGGCGAGTGGGCCGCGCTGGGGCAGCCAGCCCATGCGGGTGACTGGACACTGGGCCTGGCCAATCCGCGCGATGCCCACCGGCTGGTTGCCGGCATTGCCCTGCAGGGCCGCTGTGTGGCCACCTCGGCCGATGACCAATGCAGCTTCAGTCCCGACTTCGTTCACCACCACATCTTTGATCCGCGCACCGGCTACTCGCCCCGCGAGTTGTCCAGCGTCAGCGTCATGGCACCCACCTGTGTGATGGCCGATGCCCTGACCAAGGTGATCTTCATGGCGGGCTATGACCGCGCCCTGCCGCTGGCCCGCGCTTGGGGTGTGGAGGTGCTGGTTGTGGACAAGCAGGGCCGCTGGAAAGCCAGTGCCGGCCTGCCTTTGCGCCCGGTCTGATGGGTGGGCCGCTGCACGTTTCAATTTGGAACAGTGTTGCAGCCTGTGACGTGAAAAGCGCGCTGCATGCGCCAAAGCGGCCGGTTCCGGGCGGGCAGGCCACTGGCACAGAATTTGCGGAAATGCTCCCACGGACGCATGCCCTGTAACAAGCAGAGCCGTCCGGAGTCACCTCCCTGTCCGGGGGGTGGATACCGCCACAAATCGCCAGGAGACAAACACGTGAAACAAAAATTATTCGGCTTACTCATGGTGGCAGCCGCCGCCCATGTGTCAGCGCAGGTGACCGACGCCATGATCGCCAACGATGCCGCCGACAACAGCTCGGTGCTGAGCTGGGGCATGGGTACGCAAGGCCAGCGCTATTCCTCGCTGGACGCCGTCAACACCAAGACCGTGAAGGGCCTGGTGCCCGTGTGGTCCATGTCTTTCGGTGGTGAAAAGCAACGCGGCCAGGAGTCGCAACCCCTGGTGTACAAGGGCAAGATGTTTGTCACGGCCTCTTACTCGCGCATCTTCGCGGTGGACGTCAAGACCGGCCAGAAGCTGTGGAAGTACGAGCACCGTCTGCCCGAAGGCATCATGCCCTGCTGCGACGTGGTCAACCGGGGCGCTGCCCTGTATGACAACCTGGTGATCTTCGGCACCCTGGACGCGCAAATCGTGGCCCTGGACCAGGACACCGGCAAGGTCGTCTGGAAAGAAAAAGTCGATGACTACGCCGCTGGCTACAGCATGTCGGCCGCCCCCCTGATTGCCGACGGCCTGCTGCTGACCGGTGTGTCCGGTGGTGAGTTCGGCGTGGTGGGACGCGTGGAAGCGCGCGATCCCAAGACCGGCAAACTGATCTGGACCCGTCCCACGGTGGAAGGCCATATGGGCTACAAGGATGGCAAGGAAAACGGCATCTCCGGTACCACCAACGCCACCTGGCCCGGCGAGACCTGGAAGACCGGTGGTGCTGCCACCTGGCTGGGCGGCACCTATGACGCCAAGACCGGCCTGGCTTACTTCGGCACCGGCAACCCCGGCCCCTGGAACAGCCACGTGCGCAAGGGTGACAACCTGTACTCTGCCTCCACCGTGGCCATCGATGTCAAGACCGGCAAGATCGTCTGGCACTACCAGGGCACACCGAATGACGCCTGGGACTTTGACGGCGTGAACGAGTTCATCACCTTCGATATGGATGGCAAGCGCATGGGCGCCAAGGCAGACCGCAATGGTTTCTTCTATGTGATTGACGCCGCCAACGGCAAACTGGAAAACGCCTTCCCGTTTGTGAAGGGCATCACCTGGGCCAAGAGCATAGACATTGCCAGCGGCAAACCCAACTTCGACCCGGCGAACCGCCCTGGCGACCCGGCAGCCGCCGGTGGTGATGGCAAGAAGGGCAGCTCCGTGTTTGCGTCCCCAGGCTTCCTGGGCGGCAAGAACCAGATGCCCATGGCCTACAGCCCCAAGAACAAGATGTTCTATGTGCCCACCAACGAATGGGGCATGGACATCTGGAACGAGCCCATCAGCTACAAAAAGGGCGGCGCTTACCTGGGTGCAGGCTTCACCATCCGTCCGCTGTTTGAAGACCACATTGGCTCGCTGCGCGCCTATGACCCCAAGACCGGCAGGATGGCCTGGGAAGTCAAGAACAACGCGCCGCTCTGGGGTGGTGTGCTGACGACCGGTGGCGACCTGGTGTTCTGGGGCACGCCCGAAGGCTATCTGAAGGCCGCCGATGCCAAGACCGGCAAGGTGCTGTGGCAATTCCAGACCGGCTCCGGCATCGTGGCACCTCCCATCACCTGGACGCAAGATGGCGAACAGTATGTGAGCGTGGTCTCCGGTTGGGGCGGTGCGGTTCCGCTGTGGGGCGGTGAAGTGGCTAAAAAGGTGAACTTCCTCGAGCAGGGCGGTTCGGTCTGGACCTTCAAGCTGGCCAAGAAGTAAAAACATCTTTCGTTGAACACCGGGGGGATGCGGAACGCCAGTTCGGTCCTCCCATTTTTTCGCCCAAAAATATGCGCAAACTATTCATTCCCCTGCTGTTGCTGAGCGGCCTGTCGCAGGCAGCCGAGCTGAGCGCGGCAGATTCGGCCGCGGCCCAGCAACTGGCCAAAGACAGTGGTTGCCTGACCTGCCATTCCCTGACCGAAAAAATAGTCGGCCCGGCTTATGCCAGCGTGGCCGAAAAATACAAAGGTCAGGACGATGCGGCAGCCGGACTGGTGCAGTCCATTCAGTACGGTTCCAAGGGCAAATGGGGACGCATCCCGATGCCGGCCCACAGCTCCATGAGCGTGGACGACATCAAGACCCTGGCCAACTGGGTGCTGACCATCCAGAAATAATTGATCAACCCGGCGCTGGGCCGCCCCTGGCCGGGTTGGCCCCCTGGGTGGCAGAGAGCCACACGCAGTGGCCAAACGTGGGGGCTCCATTCACCCCCACACGTCGGCAGGCAGCAGGGCTTTCTTGCGGTAGATCGTGTTGCGCGAAACGCCCAGCATCTTGGCCGCCACCGACACATTGCCGCCGGTAGTGCGCAGCGCCTGGGCCATGGCATCCAGTGCCACGCTTTCGAGTTTGGTGGATTCAAAGCGCAGCGGCGCAGCCGGACTGGCGGCCATGCTTTCCTGCACCTGGACAGGCCGGACAATTTCCATCTGTTTCAGGGATGACCGTGGCAAGACCATGTCGGTGATTTGCACCTCTTCCAGAAAATCATCGGGCAGGTGGTGCATCTGGATTTCTTCACTGCACCCGGCCATGACCACCGCCGTGCGCAGCAGGTTAAAGAGCTGGCGGAAGTTGCCGGGCCAGGGGAACTGGTGGAACAGGCCCATCACCTCGGCCGATATGCCGACCGGCGTGGTTGAGTGGCAGACACTGGTCAGAATTTTGCGCGTCACCACCTCCAGATCCTGGCGCTCGCGCAACGCGGGCAGGCGCACCACCAGTCCGTTGAGCCGGTAGTACAGGTCCTCGCGAAACTCGCCGCGGGCAATCATCTCTTTGAGGTTTTTGTTGGTGGCGCAAATCACGGCCACATCGACTTCCACCTCTTTGCCGGCACCCAGCGGGCTGACCTTGCGCTCCTGCAGCACGCGCAGCAGGCGCGCCTGCAAGTGCTTGGGCATGTCGCCGATTTCGTCCAGGAACAGGGTTCCGCCGTTGGCGAACAACACCTTGCCAACCGAGCCCTTGCGCTTGGCGCCGGTGAAGGCACCCTCTTCGTAACCGAAGAGTTCGGACTCGATCAGCGTCTCTGGAATGGAGGCGCAGTTGACCGACACAAAGTTGTGGCCGGCGCGTGGTGAATCGTTGTGAATCGCCTGGGCCAGCAGATCCTTGCCGGTGCCGGTCTCGCCCAGAATCATGACCGGGATATCGCGGCCGCGAATTTTGTGCAGCTTCTGGATGACTGCTGCAACCTGCGGGTCACCGGTGTCGAGGTAGCGCAGGCTGGACAGGGACTCCTTGCGGTCGGCTGCCCGGGCGGGTGCCGCAGGCGCAACGCTTTCTGCCGCACTGGCCTGTTGCACCTTCTGTGTCTGGGCGAAATCCATGATGTCAAAAGACCGGCGGGATTTCAAATCGCTGTAACAGCACACCGTCACGCCGTTGTGCATGCACAGCGTTACCGGCCGGGTGCCGGCGCTGCGGATGCGGTCATGAAACTGCGAAACCGAGGTGCCGAACAGCGACGAGAACGTGTGCGCGCCCAGTGCGTTGGCCGATAGCCCGAGCTGAAATTGCGCGCTGCGGTTGGCGGTAACAAAGCGCCCTTCGGCGGTGAACACCGCCAGGCCCTCCATCAGGGTGCCCAGGAATTCGGAGCGCGAATGGAAGCGCACGATGATTTCCTTGGGGAACACGGCGGCGTACATATGGTTTTCAATCATCTGTGCGGACATGCGGGCCAGGGCCATGGTGTGCTGGTGGTAACTGCGGTGATCGCCGGTGACATCCAGTGCGCCTATCACCTTGCCGTAGGGATCAAAGATCGGGGTGCAGGAGCAGGTGAGAAAGCGGTTGGCCTGCAGGTAATGCTGCGCGCCGTGAACCACCACCGGATGTTCTTCGGCCAGGGCGGTGCCGATGGCATTGGTGCCCTTGCTTTTCTCAGACCAGTCCACGCCCGGACGCAGGGCCACCTGCGAGGCCTTTTCCAGAAAGTCGGCATCGCCCAGCGAATGCAACACCATGCCGCTGCGCGCCGTCAGCAGAACCATGCTTTGCGTATTGGCGATCTGGTGGTAGAGCGTCTCCATGATGGGCGCTGCATGCTGGAACAGAAAACGGTTTTCTTCCAGCGCCTGGTTGACCAGGCCATGGCTGGCAACGGAAAAATCGGGCGCATCGCGCTCCTCGAGACCAAAGGCGTGGGAGCGTTGGCGTGAGGAGCCAATCAGCGTCTCGTGTTCCGGGCTATTCAACGGCGGGCTGTTCAATGGCCCATAGCCCGTTCCGCCCACTACGGTGCGGTTATTTGAAGTCATCGTGTCTCCGGCCTTCACTGCTTGCATCTCCAAACCAGCCCCGCCCAGGTAATCCATGTCACCAAATGCGGAAGCGGCATCAGATTTGCCGAAGTGATTATTTGTATAGAGATTGTCCGACATTCATTTTGCTCCGTTTTGTGACACGGTTCAATCATTCGCAATATGCAGGCCACGGATTTGCGAATGGTTGCGCCAATATGTCACAGAGGGTTCAAGAAACGCAATTTTTTGCTGGCGCGAAAGTTGCAAAAGTGAGTGCTCTGCAACTACCGATTCGTGCCGGACACCCATGAAAAACTCATTCTTACCCCTTCACCGCTGGGCCCGTGCCGCCCTGTTTCTCTGCGTGTCACTGGGCAGCCTGTCTGCCATGGCACATGGTGACGTAGTGCCGCATTCGGTGGACACCAGCACCTTGCCGCAGCTGGGTGAAAAGTGGCGTGACACCAATCCGTATTCCAAGGGCGAGGGACATGATGAGGCCTTGCGCATCGGCAGCTCGGCCTACAACCAGAACTGCGCCCGCTGCCATGGCCTGGAAGCCATCTCCGGCGGCATTTCGCCCGACCTGCGCAAGCTCGACAACGACTGCATGAGCCTGGGCGACGATGCCAAGAAGCAGGCCTGCTTCCAGGAGATCAACGACTACTTTGTATCCACCGTACGCCGGGGCCGCGCCCGTGACGGCCGGGTCTATATGCCACCCTTTGAAGGCATACTGACCCAGGAAGCCATGTGGGCCATCAAGACCTATCTGGAAACCCGCCGTGAACCCTGAAGGAAACCCCATGCACCGCAGAACCCTGATTGCCGCCGCACTGCCGCTTGCACTGGGCCTTTGCGGCCGTGTGCTGGCGCAGGAAAAAACCGCCATGGAAAAAATCCGCGCCAATGGTGTGTTGAAGATCGCGCTGTACAAGGACAACCAACCCTACTCCGACGGCACCTTGTCGCACATGACCGGGCTGGATGTGAGCCTGGCGGAGGCACTGGCCAAGGCCTTGCAACTCAGCCCTTCCTTCCTGCCTTTTGATGCCGGTGAAAACATGGGGGATGACCTGCGCAACATGGTCTGGAAAGGCCACTACCTGGGCTACGGCCCGGCCGACGTCATGCTGCATGTGCCGGTGGACAAATACTTCATGGGCGAAAACCGCCAGGCCTTCATCTTTGCGCCCTATGTGCGCGAGCATCTGGTGGCCCTGTACAACCCCAAGGCGCTGGGCCCGGTGTCAAGCCCTGAAGATCTTGCCGGCAAGAAAATTACGGTGGAGCAGGGCACCGGCGCGGCCAGCGCCATGATGGGTTACCAGGGCGGCTTGTTGCGCGACACCGTGTCTCTGTACAAGAACGGTATGGACGCAGCCAAGGCCGTGCTGAACGGAAAAGCCGATGCCGCCTTTGTGTCGCTGGCGCAGGCCGAGGCCGCCATCTTTGACCTGAAGCTGGACCGCAAAGACTGGGCCTTTGCCAAGCTCTCCATGCCGGGCGTTCCTCCCAATGGCTGGCCCTTGGGCATGGCCGTCAAGGCCGACAACCAGGAACTGGCAACCCTGCTGGACAACGCGCTGGACACGCTGCGCAGCAGCGGCCAGTTGCTGGCCATCTTCAAGGCGCACGGACTGACCCTGGCTGCGCCCTGACACCGTCTGCAACCTGATGCGGCAGGCGCCGCGGCACGCACCGCGCGGCGTGCTGTTGCGTCAGTTGGTCAGAATGCTGTGCGGTTCGCGCCCCACCGGCACCGTCTTCAGGGGCTTGCGATTGCTGGTGTCGATGATGGTCATGTCATCGGACTGGCCGTTGGCCACATACAGGCGTGCGCCATCCTGGCTCAGCGCCAGGCCCCAGGCACGCTTGCCCACCAGGGCCAGGCCGCGCACCGTGCGCGTGGCCACATCCACCTCGGCCACATGGTTGGCGCGGCCCAGTGCCACCCACACCGTCTTGCCATCGGCGCTCATCAGCATGCCCACTGGCGTGATGTCGGTGGCGCGCATGCCGGTCACGGCGAACTTCAGCGTCTGTTTGACCTTCATGCTGGCGGTGTCGATGATGCTGACGCTGGAGCCCATCTCATTGCTCACCCACAGCTCCGTGGCATCGGGCGTGATGGCGAAGCGGCGCGGGCGCATGCCGGTCTTGACCTGGGCCACCGACTTGCGCGTGGCCACGTCCACCTTGTAGACCGCATTCGCGACTTCCGATGTCACGAACACCCATTTGCCGTCGGCCGTAGCCAGCACGCCCTCGGGTTCGGCACCGGTCTTTACCGAAAACAGCGGCTTCTTGCTGACCACGTCATAGGCCGCCAGCTGGCTGCCGTCCTCAATCGATACATAAGCGGTTTTGGAGTCCGGCGACAGGGCAAAAATCTCCGGGCTTTCGCCGGTGGGGATATGGTCCACCAGCTTTCCCGTGGCCACATCCACCACGCCGATCCGGTCGGAGTCGCCGCAGGCGGTCATGATTTGTTTGCCACCCTGGGCCCAGGCCATATGGCGCGGGCGCTGGCAGACCGGAATGCTGCGGATGACCTTGCCATCAGCGTCCAGCTGCAAAATGGCATTGTCCTTTTCGCTGCTGACGAATACGTCGGCCCGTGCCGGCAGACTGTGGGCTGCGAGCAGCAGGGTGGCGCCGGTCAGCAGCGCGCGGGAGGAACGGTGGTACATGCGTGTCTCTTTCTGGTGTGTCACATCGGTACATTTTTTCATTGATGGCGCAATTTATATGCCATCGTCAGGGTCCATGCTGTGACACCGCATCCGGCACGGATCCTGCACTGCCACAGTAGACTCCCACGCCTATGACGCACCCAGAAACCACCGATTCCGGCACGCCGGTGCTGATCGCCAGCGCGCTGCAAAAATCCTATGGCGCCACGCTGGCGCTCAAGTCTGTCAGCCTGTCGTTGTACCCGGGCCAGTTCGTGGCACTGCTCGGGCCCAACGGCGCGGGCAAGTCAACGCTGGTGCAATTGCTCAGCGGCCTGTTTGTGCCCGACCGGGGCGATCTGTCGGTGCTGGGTTTTGATATCCGCACGCAAGCGCCCAGAGCCCTGGCCGGGTTGGGCGTGGTGTTCCAGCAGTCTTCGTTGGACCTGGACCTGAGCATCCGCGCCAACCTGCTGTTCCATACCGACCTGCATGGCATCGCGCGCAAGACCGCGTTGCAGCGCATTGCGGCCGGGTTGGAGCAGCACGGCCTGCAGGGCCAGGACGGTGTGGCCGTGCGCGCGCTGTCGGGCGGCAACCGGCGCAAGGTGGAACTGATTCGCGCGCTCTTGCACCAACCGAAATTTTTGCTGATGGACGAGGCCACCGTGGGACTGGACCCGGCCTCGCGCCACGACCTGATGCGCTCCGTCGAAGCCCTGGCCCAGGCCGGTGAGGTGGCTGTTTTGTGGGCCACGCACCTAGTGGACGAGGTGGCCCATGCGGACCGGGTACTGGTGCTGAGCCAGGGTGAGATCGTGTTTGATGGCCTGCCATCCGAACTCATCGCGCAATCCGGCGGGCTGAGCCTGGAGCAGGCGTTTCTCCAGCTCTGCCCTGCCACGCGCAACGGCAAGTCCTGATACCGGGCACGGCAGCCTGTTTGTCGAAGCTTGTGGGCCGCTGGCAAGCCTTTGCACGTTCCCCGCACTTCACAGACCGGTTGCACTCCTTACATAGCTTCGCATTCCGTACACGCGCCGGAGCGGGTAGCCGCTACAAGATCCGCACACACACCCTTTTCCGGTGTGCATGATCGAAAGGACGAACGATGTACGCACGCAAACTCAAACCCGTATTGGCCACCTTGCTGGTGGCCGGCAGCCTGGTGGGCATGGGTGCCCACGCCGAGGGGCTGTATGCGGGTGGCAGCTTAGGCAGCCAGAGCTATCCCGACACACTCAATGGCAACCCCACCAGTGGTTCCGCGGTGGGTGCAAAGCTGTATGGCGGCTATCAACTCACACCCAACTTTGCCGTCGAAGCCGGCCTCACCGAACTGGGCGCTGTCAACAATGCCGCTGGCCAAGTCGACAGTTATGGCACCTATGTGGATGCCGTCGGCATTCTGCCGCTCAGCCCGCAATGGAACCTGCTGGGCCGCGTCGGTGTGGCCCACATGGCCGTCAACACCCCCAGCGGTGACGATAGCGGCAATGGCCTCAAGGTCGGACTGGGTGCCGAATATGCGCTGACCAAAACCGTGGCCATCCGGGGTGAGTGGGAACGTTACCAACTCAACGCGTTTGGCGACAAGCCCAATGCCGACCAGTTCACGCTGGGTCTCAAGGTCGGCTTCTAAAGCCGGCGGCCTCGCGCAGCCCGCTGCCCGGGCGGCGTAGCCCGGCACCGGGCTTTGCACGTATCCGTTCGGTTGCGTGCATCCCCCCATTTTCGGTTCCCATGAACCTTCAAATAGTAAAAAAATATGCATAGCAACAAGCGCTGGCGCAAGGCATTCACCCACAGCACACTGGCGCTGGCACTCGGCGCAGCGATGTGGCTGACCCTGCCGGATGACAGCCGGGCCGAAGTACCACCGGGTGTGCCATTGGCTACAGCGGGAACCCTGGTCGCGGCGCTACCGGACATTGCCGGCATTGCTGAACGACTGGGACCGGCCGTGGTCAACATCAGTATCAGCGGCACACGCCAGGTTTCCACTGCGCAACCCGCCCCGGGCCAGGAAGATCCGTCAGACTCGGAGAGCAACGCAGCGATGCAGGAATTTTTCCGGCAATTCCAGCAGCAATACGGTGGACTGCCAGCGCAGATTTCCATGCCGGTGCAGGGCTCGGGTTCGGGCTTTGTCATCGGTGCCGACGGGCTGATTGTGACCAACGCCCATGTGGTCAAGCATGCGCAGGAAATCACCGTGAAGTTGACCGACCGACGCGAATTCAAGGCCCGGGTGCTGGGTACCGATGCGCTGACCGACGTGGCGCTGCTGAAGATCGATGCGGGCGATCTACCCACGGTCAGCTTGGCCAGCACGCCGCAAACCCGGGTGGGCGACTGGGTGATGGCCATCGGTTCGCCGTTTGGTTTTGAGAACACCGTTACCGCTGGTGTGGTCAGCGCCACGCGCCGGCCTATGCCGGGTGATGGCTTTGCACCCTATATCCAGACCGATGTGGCCATCAACCCCGGTAACTCTGGGGGGCCGTTGATCAATATGCGCGGTGAGGTGATCGGCATGAACGCCATGATCTATTCCCGCACCGGCGGCTTTCAGGGCCTTTCCTTCGCCATTCCGATTGAAGTGGTGCGCAATGTGGCGCGGCAAATCGCAGCCACCGGGTCGGTGCAGCACGCGCGCCTGGGCATCTCTGCGCAGGAGGTCAACCAGATGCTGGCCGAATCCTTCAAGCTGCCCCGGCCCATGGGCGCGTTGCTGGTCGATGTGGACCAGGGCACTCCGGCCGATGCGGCCGGCCTGAAGAGCGGCGACATTGTGCTGCGCATCAATGGCAGGCCGATTGAGCTGGCCAGTGACTTGTCTGAGATCGTCGGCCAGTCGCAACCTGGCGACCTATTGGATATGGTGGTCTGGCGCGAGGGCAGTTCCAAGTCCGTGCGTGTCACGCTGGCGAGTGCGCGGCCTGCCGTACGAGAAGCCACTGCGGCGGCAGCGCCCGGGCCCAACGGTGGCCGCCTGGGCCTGACCCTGCGGCCCTTGCATCCGGATGAAAAAGGTGCCGATGGCATGCTCTCCGGGCTGATGGTGGAGAAGGCTGCCGAGGCAGCCACGCGCGCTGGCGTGCAGGTGGGTGACGTGCTGCTGGCCGTGGCTGGCAAGCCGGTGTCGGAGTTGCGGCAACTGCCAAACGCGGTGCCGGACTCCGGCACGGTGATTGCGCTGCTGGTGCAGCGCGGCAGTGCCCGGATTTATCTGGCCCTGCGCATCGGTTGAGCACCACGGGTACCCGCTTCAGCCCGCGCTCCAGCGCCCGGCAATATTCTTCAACAAGGTGTTCACTGCCGCCAGCTGGCGGTTGCGCACCGTCACCAGCGTGGCTTCGGCGTTCAATGCCGAACTTTGCGCGGCGCTGACGTTGAGGTAGCTGACGGTGCCGGCTCGGTACTGCTCGGTCACGATTTCCAGATTGCGTTGTGCCGACTGCAAGGCCTCGGTTTGTGCGTTCACCTCGTCCTGCAGGCGGTAGGCCAGCACCAGGTTGTCCTCCACTTCCTGCAGTGCGGTCAGCACCAGTTGGCGGTAGCTGGACGTCACCTGGTCTGCCGTGGCGCGCGCCTGTGCGCTGGCCTGTTTGCGTGTGCCGCCATCAAGGATGCTCTGCGTCAGCCCCGCGCCAAGTGACCAGAGCAAGTTCGGTGTGCTCACCAGGTTGGCCAACGACGACTGCGCATAGCCGGCCGTGGCCGACAGGCTGAGCGAGGGAAAAAAGGCCGCATCGGTCACGCCGATATTGGCATAGGCGGCCTGTACCCGTGCGCGCGCGGCGGCAATGTCCGGGCGGCGCTCCAGCAGGGTGGACGGCAGCGAGGCGGGCACGGCCACAGCCATCGGAAGCGTCGCCGTGCGTGCCAGGTTGAAGCCCGAAGGTGGCAGGCCCAGCAGCACGGCCAGCGCGTGCTCCAGTTGCGCGCGCTGGGCCATGCTGTCGGCCAATTGTGTCTGCACGCTGCTGAGCTGGGTCCTGGCCTGCAGCACGTCCGTCAGGCCGGCGACACCGGACTGGTAGCGCAGCTGCGTAAGTTCCAGGGCCTTTTGGTAGGCCAGCACATTGCGCTGCAAGAGTTCCTGTTGGGCCTCGGCCGCGCGCAATGAAAAATAGCCTTGGGCCAGTGCCGCCTGCACCGACAGGCGGGCGGCGGCCAGGTCGGCCTCGGAGGCGTTCACTGTCGCCCGGGCGCCCTGCGTCGCCATCGAGAGACGGCCCCACAGGTCCAACTCCCAGGCCGCACTGGCGGTGAGCGCCACATTGTTGCCGGGATTTTCTGTGGCGTTGGAGTTTGCCGTGTAGGTACGCGTGCCGTTGAGCCCGGCGGACAGCGTGGGATAGACGGCGCTCTGGCTGGCCGCCAGCGTGGCGCGGGCCCCCGCCAGCTGTGCCAATGAGGACTTCAGCGTCTCATTGCCGACGACAACGCGCTGCTCCAGGTCGTTCAGCACCGGATCATTGAACAGAGTCCACCACGCATCGGGTACCGGCTGCGTGCCAGCCTGCAAGTCCGGCAGCGCTTCCTTGAATTGTGCTGGTGCCGTCGCGGGCTCGGGCGGCTCGACGCGCGTCACGGCGCAGGCGCTCAGCAGTAGCGCAGCAGTCAGCGCCAACTGGGTTTTGGGAAAGGTGTTCAACATACGAGGCCTCAGGCGGGTTCGCCGATGGGGATAAGCGGTGTGGCCGGTGCGGGCCGGCGTTTGCGGCTAAGCCGGTCCATCAGCACATAGACCACCGGCGTGGTGTAGAGCGTCAGCAACTGGCTTAGGATCAGGCCGCCCACGATGGCAATGCCCAAGGGCTGGCGCATTTCGGCGCCGTCGCCGCTGCCCAGGGCCAGCGGCACGGCGCCAAAGATGGCGGCCATGGTGGTCATCAGGATGGGTCGCAGGCGCAGGCGGGCGGCGCGGTAGATGGCGGATGCCGCGCTGGCCTGGCCGCCGCGTTGGCGCGCGATGGCAAAGTCAATCATCATGATGGCGTTCTTCTTGACGATGCCGATCAGCAGGATCACGCCAATAAAGGCGATGATGGAAAACTCGGTGTTGAACAGCATCAGGGCCAGCAGCGCGCCGACGCCGGCCGAGGGCAGGGTGGAAATAATGGTCAGCGGATGGATCAGGCTTTCGTACAGCATGCCCAGCACCAGGTAAATCGTCAGCAGCGCCGCCGCAATCAGCAGCGGCTGCGAGCCCAGCGATTGCTGGAAGGCATTGGCCGTGCCCTGGAAGCTGCCGCGCACCGACACCGGCACGCCGGTCTGCAGTATGGCGCTGTCAATCGCCGCCGTGGCATCCGACAGCGACACGCCCGGCGGCAGGTTGAAACTGAGGGTGGAGGCCGGCGTGCCGCTCTGGTGGTTGACGGCCAGCGGCGTGTTGGTGGTCTCCACTTTTGCAAAGCTGGAGAGTGGCACCTGTGCTCCGCTTTTGCTGCTGACAAACAGGCGTGCCAACATCTCCGGCCCCTGCAAAAACTCGGGTGCGAATTCCATCACCACGCGGTATTGGTTGAGCGGGTTGTAGATGACGCCGACCTGGCGCTGGCCGAAGGCGTCGTTGAGCGTGGTGTCCAGATTCCCAACCGTGATGCCCAGCCGCGTCGCCGCGTCGCGGTCGATGGTGATGGAGGTTTGCATGCCCTTGTCCTGCTGGTCGGAGTTGACGTCGGTGAGCTCTGGCAGCTTGGCCAGCGCCGCACGGATGCGTGGCTCCCAGGTGCGCAAGTCGTCCACCGCGTCGGCCTGCAAGGTGTACTGGTACTGGGCGTTGGACTGGCGCCCGCCGATCCGGATGTCCTGCACCGGCACCAAATACAGATTGGCACCCGGTTCATGCGCCAATCTGCTGCGCAGCCGCGCAATCACACCGTCCACAGAAAGTTGCCGTTCGGCCAGCGGTTTGAGCGTGACGTAAAAGTTGGCCGAATTGCGCTGCCCGCCGCCGGTGGAGCCGCTGACGTTGCTTACCGCCGGATCGGCCATCACAATCGCCACAAACTTGTCCACCCGCGCCTGCATCATGGCAAAGCTGCTGCCCTGGTCGGCCTGCACGCCGCCCACAATCACGCCGGTGTCCTGCTGCGGAAAAAAGGTCTTGGGAATGGCGGTGTACAGATACACATTGAGTGCGATGACCCCTAGCAGCGAGAGCATCGCTAACGGCTGATGCCGTAGCGTCCAGACCAGGCTGCGCCGGTAAGCACGTGCGACCGTGCGGCCCGCAGACTCTATCCATTGCCCCGCCGTTTCGACCCAGCGCGTGGCGCGGCGAAACCATGCACTGCGCTGCGCAGATCGCGTATCTGCCGCGCTCCGGGGCCGCAGCAGCACCGAGGCCATCATCGGCGTGGTGGTCAGCGACACCAGCATGGACACCAGAATCGCCGAGGACAGCACCACGGCAAATTCTCGGAACAGTCGGCCGACCACACCGCCCATCATCAGGATGGGAATGAACACGGCGATCAGCGAGATGCTGATGGAGACCACGGTAAAGCCGATCTCGCGCGCACCTTTGAGCGCCGCTTCGCGGGCGCTCAGGCCTTGCTCGGTATAACGGGTGATGTTCTCCAACACCACGATGGCGTCGTCCACCACAAAGCCGGTGGCCACGCTCAGCGCCATGGCCGAGAGGTTGTCCAGGCTGTAGCCGCACAGGTACATCACGCCCAGGGTGCCGGCCAGCGACACTGGCACGGCCACGGCGGGTAACAGGGTGGCGCGCCAGCTGCGCAAAAACAGCAGCACCACCAGAATCACCAGACCAATGGCGATGGCCAGCGAACGCTCCACCTCGCGCAGCGAGGCGCGGATGGTGGCCGTGCGGTCACTCATCACCCGGATATCGATGGCGCTGGGGATGGAGGCCTGCAAACGCGGCAGGATGCCGCGCACGCGCTGCACCGTTTCGATGATGTTGGCGCCGGGCTCCTTTTGCACAAACAGCACGATTGAGGGTTTGCCGTTGGAGACACCGTAGTTGCGCGTGTCCTGCACCGAGTCGCGCACCTCGGCCACGTCGCGCAGCCGCACCGCAGCGCCGTTGCGGTAGCTCAGGATGACCGGCGCGTACTCGGCTGCCGTGCGCGCCTGGTCATTGGCGCCCACAGCCCAAGCGCGGCTACCGTCTTCCAGCGAACCCTTGGGCCGGTTGGCATTGGTGGCAGTCAGCGCCAGGCGGATGTTGTCCAGCGCAATGCCCTGTGCCGCCAGTTTGTCGGGATTGAGTTCCACCCGCACGGCCGGCAGCGCGCCACCGCCCACACTCACCTGGCCGACGCCATCCACCTGCGCAATGCGCTGCGCCAGCACGGTGGATGCGGCATCAAACATCTGGCCGCGCGTCAGCGTATCCGAGGTCAGGGACAGGATCATCACCGGCGCATCGGCCGGGTTCACTTTGCGGTAGCTCGGGTTGCTGGGCATGCCGGTGGGCAGCAGGGTGCGCGCGGCGTTGATGGCGGCCTGCACATCGCGCGCAGCGCCATTGATGTCGCGCTTCAGGTCGAACTGCAGCGTGATGCTGGTGGAGCCTAGCGAGGAGCGCGAGGTAATTTCATTGACCCCGGCAATGCTGCCCAGCACCCGTTCCAGTGGTGTGGCCACGGTGGCGGCCATGGTGTCGGGGCTGGCCCCCGGCAGCGAGGCGCTCACCGCAATGGTGGGTATGTCCACCTGAGGCAGCGGTGCTATCGGCAGCAACCAGAAGCACAAGGCCCCGGCCAGACCCACGCCCAGCGTGATCAGCGTGGTGGCGACCGGCCGGGCGATAAAGGGCGAAGATATGCCACCCCCCGGATGCGCCGTTGGCGCCTCCCCCCAAGGGGTGCGCCGCTGGCGGCCCGGCAAAGCAGGTTCCGCGGCGGCCCTGGTGTCGGAGCTCATGTCGCGGCTCCCTCGGCTGGCGCACCGCGCTGGCGCCAGCGCTGCGCCAGTCCGGCGAACTCCAGATAAATCACTGGCGTCGTGAACAGCGTCAGGATCTGGCTGACGATCAGGCCGCCGACCATGGTCACACCGAGTGGATGGCGTAGCTCGTGGCCGGCACCGGTGCCCAGCATCAGCGGTAGCGCACCCAGTAGCGCGGCCATGGTGGTCATCAGAATCGGGCGAAAGCGCAGCAAACAGGCCTGGTGGATGGCGGCGCGTGGCGACAGCCCCTGCTCGCGCTCGGCGTCCAGCGCAAAGTCAATCATCATGATGGCGTTCTTCTTGACAATGCCAATCAAGAGCACGATGCCGATGATGCCCACCACACCCAGGTCCTGACGCGCCAACAGCAAGGCCAAGAGCGCGCCCAGTCCGGCCGAGGGCAGGGTAGACAGGATGGTGACCGGGTGGATATAGCTCTCGTACAGCACACCCAGCACGATGTACATGGTCACCACCGCCGCGAGAATCAGCAGCAGGGTGCTGGAGAGCGAATTGCGGAAGGCCTCGGCCGCGCCCTGGAAGCTGGTCTCCACGCTGGGCGGAAAGCCGAGCTTGGCTTCTTCGGCCTTGATCGCATCCACGGCCGCGCCCAGCGACACGCCACTGGCCAGATTGAAGGACACCGTAGCCGAGGGGAACTGCGCCACATGATTGATGGACAGGGCCACCGGCCGCTCGACAAACTGCGCTACGGATGACAGTGGCACCTGCACGCTGGTGGCAACGCCGGCGCTTGAGGTGCTGCTGCCCGGCACATAGAGGCCGTCCAACGCGGTCATGCCTTTGCGGTAGGGCGCGGCGGCCTCCAGCACCACGCGGTACTGGCTGGCCTGGGTGTAGATGGTGGAGATCAGGCGCTGGCCATAGGCGTTGTAGAGCGCGTTGTCGATGGCGGCCACCGTCACGCCCAGTTTGCCGGCGGCCTCGCGGTTGATTTGCACATAGGCTTGCAGGCCCTGGTTCTGAAGATCGCTGGCCACGTCTTCGAGTTGCGGCAGGGTTTTGAGCCGCTCCAGCAATTGATTCGTGGCGAGGCCCAAGTCATTTGCATCCGGCGAGCTGAGCAAGAACTGGTATTGCGTCTTGGAGATGCGGTCCTCGATGCTCAGGTCCTGCACCGGCTGCATATAGGCGGCAATGCCGGGCACATGGGCGGTGGTCTCGGCGAGGCGGTGGATGATCTCGCTGGCCGTGTGGCTACGCTCTGCAAAGGGCTTGAGCGTGATCTGCATGCGCCCGGTGTTGAGCGTGGCGTTGGCACCGTCCACGCCGATAAAGGAGGCCAGGTGGTCCACCTCCGGGTCTTTCAATATCGCCTCGGCCAGCGCCTGCTGGCGCTCGCCCATGGCGGTAAAGGAGGTGGTCTGCGGTCCTTCGGTAATCACCTGGATCAGGCCGGTGTCCTGCACCGGGAAGAAGCCCTTGGGCACGCTGATGTAGAGCAGGGTGGTGACCAGCAGCGTCAGCGCAAACACACCCAGGGTCCACCACGGGCGGTCCAGCACCCAGTCCAGCTTGCGGCCGTAGTTCGCGACCAGGCCGTCAAAGGCGCGGCCGAACCAGGCGCCCAGGCGGCTGTGTTTGCGCTGGGCTTCCGGCTGCAGCAGGCGCGCGCTCATCATTGGTGTGAGCGTGAGCGAAACCACGGCCGAGATCAGAATGGAAACGGCCAGGGTGATGGCAAATTCGTGGAACAAGCGGCCCACCACATCGCCCATGAACAGCAGTGGAATCAGCACCGCAATCAGCGACACGGTCAGCGAAATGATGGTGAAACCGATCTGCTTCGAACCCTTGAGCGCGGCCACCATCGGCGTGTCGCCTTCCTCCACAAAGCGGGCGATGTTCTCGATCATCACGATGGCATCGTCCACCACAAAGCCGGTGGAAATGGTCAGCGCCATCAGCGTCAGGTTGTTGATCGAAAAGCCGGCCAGGTAGATCACGCCAAAGGTACCCACCAGCGACAGCGGCACGGCCACGGCCGGGATGATGGTGGCGCGCGCATTGCGCAGGAACAAAAAGATCACCAGCACCACCAGCCCCACGGCCAACAGCAGCTCCACTTCGGTGTCATCCACCGAGGCGCGGATGGTAGTGGTGCGGTCGGCAATGATGTGCACATCCACCGAGGCCGGCAGTGTGGCTTGCAGGCGCGGCAGCAGGCCCTTCACGCGGTCCACCGTCTGGATCACATTGGCCCCAGGCTGGCGCTGCACATTCAGGATCACACCCGGCGTGGTGTCGGCCCAGGCCGCCAGGCGCAGGTTCTCGGCATCGTCCACGATCTGCGCCACGTCTTTCAGGCGCAGCGGGTTGCCGTTTTTCCATGCAATGATCAGGTCATGGTACTCGGCAGCCGATTTGAGCTGGTCATTGGCGTCGATGGTGGAGGCGCGCTGCGCGCCGTCAAAGCTGCCCTTGGCCTGGTTCACATTCGCCGCGGCGATGGCCGTGCGGATGTCGTCCAGCGACAGGCCCAGCGAGGCCAGTGTTTGCGGATTGGCCTGGATGCGCACGGCCGGCCGGCGCCCGCCGGCAATGCTGACCAGGCCGACACCGTCCACCTGCGAGAGCTTGGGTGCGAGGCGGTTCTCCGTCAGGTCATGCAACTTGATCACGGGCAGTGAGGGCGAGGTGACGGCAATCGTCAGCACCGGCGCATCAGCGGGATTGACCTTGCTGTACACCGGGGGCATGGGCAGGTCGGAGGGCAGCAGGTTGCTGCCGGCATTGATGGCGGCCTGCACTTCCTGCTCCGCCACGTCCAGCGACAGACCCAGCGAGAAACGCAGGGTGATGATGGAGGCGCCACCCGAACTGGTGGAAGTCATCTGACCCAGCCCCGGCATCTGGCCGAACTGGCGCTCCAGCGGCGCCGTCACCGTGGTGGAGATGACATCCGGGCTGGCGCCGGGGTAGAGCGTGGTGACCTCAATGGTTGGGTAGTCCACCTCGGGCAGGGCCGACAGCGGCAGCAAGCGGTACGACAGCAGGCCGGCCAGCAGAATGGCCAGCATCAGCAGCGATGTCGCAACTGGACGCTCGATGAATAGGCGGGAAGGATTCATGGCGCGTCAGTTCGCTGGCGCCTTGCCGCCGTTCTTTTGCGCACGCAGCTTTTCGATAGTGGCCCGGCGTTCATCGGGGTCCATGGCGCGCAGCTTGTCGCGCTCTTCCTGCGACAGGCTCTGGAAGAAGGCGCGGCGGTCGTTGGTGGCTGCATCTGCGCCAACCGAGGCTGGGCCTGCGGGTGCGGGGTCGGTGGTGGGGTGTTGCATTGCGCCGGCAG
>CANBTQ010000013.1 GCA_947372425.1 Comamonadaceae bacterium
TCTTGGCCTCTTCGTTGTCCAGGGTCAGCAAATTGGGTGTCGACAGGATGTTGCCGTCGCCGTTCTGCTCCAGAAAGCGCGCCAGAAAGCCCAGCGTGTAGACGCCGTTGTTCTGTACTGCCGCGCCCAGGTTCAGTCCGGCTGCCGGCGTGACGGTGCCGGCGGCTGCGCCGGTGGCCAGGCTGATGATGTTCTTGGCGCCGGTGCCGAAATTGGTGCCCAGCAGACCGATGGTGGAGTCACCTGCCTTGCCGATGGGGCCCTGCCACTGGATGCCGAACTCGGCCGCACGGTCGGCATTCACCTCGGCAATCAGGCTTTCCACAAACACCTGGGCGCGGCGCGCGTCGAGCTGGTCGATCACGGCGCGCAGCTGGCGGTACTGTGGATCGGGCGCGGTGATGATGAGCGAATTGGTTGCCACATCGGCCTGCACCTGGCCGCCGGTGGTGGTGGCACCGCCGGTTGCTGCGGGTGTGCCGGTGCCGGCGGCAGCCGCGGTGGTGGGCGAGGCTGCGCGCACTTCGCCCGACATCACAGCACGCAGCGTGGTGGCCAGTTTGGTGGCGTCGGCGTTTTTCAGCATCACCACATGGATGTTGCCGGTGCCACCATCGCCCTGCACGGTGGGCTGGTCCAGCCGTGCCACCAGGGATTTGACCAGGGCCACGCGCGCCGGGTTGGCGGCGCGCACGATCAGCGCGTTGCTGCGCGGCTCGGCAATGATGGTGGTCTTGAAGCCGGTTTCGCTCTGGCCGGTGGCCGGCGCGCTGGTCGAGCCGCTTTCGATCAGGCGCAGCAGCAGCGGCGCCAGATCGCCGGCAATGGCGTACTGCAGCGGCAGAATTTCGAGGTCGCTGCCGTTGGCCACATCGCTGACCGCAATGATGCGGGCGATGCGTTGCAGGTTGTCGGCGTAGTCGGTGATGATCAGCGAGTTGTTGCCGGCGTTAACGTTGATGACGTTGTTGGGGCTGATCAGCGGGCGCAGGATGGGCAGCAGGTTGGCCGCGTTTTCAAAGTTGAGCTTGAAGATCTGCGTGACGATCTGGTTGCCCAGCGCGCCGCCCTTGGCATCGGCGCTGACGGCGCCGCTTTGCAGCTTGGCATCGGCCTCGGGAACCACCTTGTCCAGCCCGGCCGACTCGACCACGGTAAAGCCCTGCAGGCGCAACGCGCCCAGAAACTGGTTGTAGGCGGCGGCCGGCGAGATCGGTTTGTCGCTGCTCAGGTTGAGCGTGCCTTTCACGCGTGGGTCCAGCACCACCTGGCGCCCGGTCATGCTGGCCATGGCGCGGGCCACGGACTCGATCTCGGCGTTGACAAAGTTCAGCGTCACCGGTGCGCCGCGCGCGGGCAGGGTCGGCGCGGCGGTTTGGGCGTGGGCCAGTCCAAAGGCCAGCGCAAGCGCCAGGGTGGTGACGCGCAAGGGGGTGGCAACCGGTAAAGAAGGCAATGAATGTCGCATGCTGCTAGCCCAGGGTAATGACAGACCGCGCGCCATCGCGCCGTCCCATGATGTTGAGAAGATTGGAGAGTTCGGCTTCGTGGTCGGCTTCGGCACGCGCCTCGCCCACAAAACGCAAATGGTTGGCCGTCCAGCGGCCCATGCCCTGCAATTGCAGGCTGCCTTCCACGGTGCGCAAATCCAGCGTGGCCTGCTCACCGCCCGTCAGCAGCAGCCGGTAACTGCCCAGCGGGCGCAGGGTGGACAGGCGGGAGCTGAGGTGGGGCAGTTCCAGGCTCATGGAGCCCTCGACCTTGACCCGGTCCACCGACGACAGCAGCGTCAGGCCGGGCGTCTTGAGGGTGAGCTGGCCTTGCATCTGCACCGTGTTCCAGGGTGTGCCCAGGCCGGCCAGCACCGCGGCCGGCCAGGTGGATTCGCCCGCGGCTACCTGCAGGCGCCAGCTGCGCAAGCCTGGCGTCACCTCCAGCACCTGGGCCTGGGGCGTGCAACAGTCGGCCCGCAGGGCGATGTGCAGGCCGTGCAGGCCGGGCTGCAGATCCCATTGCACGCGGCCCGGCAGGCGCGCGCTGTCGCTGCTGCCTGCGCCACCACCCAGGGCCAGTTCGGCCGAGCCATGCCAGACCGTGCCGCGGCTTTCGCGCAGCAGCACCCGGCCATCGGTGGCTGTGAAGGCGGCCCGTTGCACCCAGACCGCCGGGGCAAACTGCAGCGTGGCACCCAGCAGGCCCACCAGTGCGCCAGCTGCCGCCCAGGCCCACACGCCGGGGCGAGGGCTGGGTGTCGGGTGGGATGCTGCGCGGGCCATGCGGAGTAAGGGGGTCAGGGTGTGGCGTTGGCGCCGGCCGGCAGGCTGAACACCAGCACGCCGCTCCAGAGCGACTCGGCCGCATCGCTGCTGCGCTGCAGGTGTACGTCGGTCGGGCTCAGGCCGGCAGCCGACACCGGCGCAAACCAGGGTGCCAGGCCGGCCGCGCTGATCTGCTTCAGGGTGACGGTGGCGTGATCGCCGACCACCTGCAGTGCAGCGCCCTTGCCCAGCAGCGCCGTGGCAGCCTGCAAGGCCTTGAGCGTGTCCTGGGCTACCACGGCCGGTTTGGCTTGCAGCATCTGCGCACGGGCCTGCATGGTGTGCATGCGTTCCAGCTGCGCATCCAGGGCGGCGTTCTGCGCGGGCACTGCCTTGAGGGTGCGCAGGGCGGGTGCCAGCAGCACACCCCATGCCAGAGCGGCCAGCAGTGCGGTGGCGGCCAGCGCGACGCCGCGCTGTTCGCGGCTTCCCAGGGCGGCCCAGCGCGCCTTGAGCAGGTGTTGCCAGGCCATCAGTTGGACTCCTTGGGGGTGATGAAGAACTGCCCGTCCTGCCAGCGCGCGCGCAGGCCGCGCGACTGCAGGGCGTCGGTGATGCGTTGCGCCGCATCCGGCGTGACGCCGCTGGCCGTGAGCTGCAACTGTTTGCCGCTCAGTTCGATGGCCGATAGCACCATGCCCGGCGGCACCAGCGGGTTGATGATGGAAAACACGCGGCCCAGATCGGCATCGGTGCCGGCGCCGCGCGAGCGCGCCAGGTCGTCCACGGCGCGCTGCATTTGCAGCGGCGCATCAATCACCAGTTGCACTTCCGGAAAGGTCTGCTGCAGCACGGTCTGCACCGAGGCCCGCTTGGCCTCCAGCAGGCTGCGCTGGCGCCAGGCCAGCGCGTTCACCGCCACCAGTTGCACCAGCAGCAGCGCCACCAGGCCCCAGCGCAGCGGCCGCCACTGGCTGCCCTGCAGCAGCTGTTGCCAGCCAGCGGACAGGCGTTTCAGAAAACGTCCGCCGGGCGAGGCACTCAGCTCCAGCTGGGCCAGGTTCCAGGGCGATTGCGCGGCCAGCAGCAGGTGCTGGGCGCGGGTTTGCAGCAGCACCGCATGGCCAAAATTCTTTTGGGCCAGTTCCATCACGGCGGGTTCGGCGCGCACCTCCAGCCCGGGCTGTGCCTGGGCCAGGCCGATACTGGCGGGCAGCAGCGGCAGCAGCGTGACGCCCTGCGGCGTGCACAGCAGCATTTGCGCCGGCGCCAGCTCGGCACTCAACAGCGCCTGCGCGCTGCCCAGGGCAGTGGGTGTGCATTCGGCCACGATGCGTGCCACCGGGCGCCCGGCCGACTCCAGCGCCTGCAGGCCGGCCTGCAGCCAGGCCCGGTCACACACGGCAACCCAGGCGGTGGGGGTCTGGTCGGGGCCGGCAGGGGCACCGGCAAACACGGCGAAATGCAGTTGGTCGGGGTCGTCCAGCAACTGCTCTTCCAGCAGGCCGGCCAGCACGCCACGGGCGCGGGCCGGCTCCAGGCGTCCCGAGAGCAGGCTGCGCAGCACCTTTTCCGGCACGGCAATGCTGTGCCAGGACAGGGCCCGCGCCGGAATCAGGGCCACCAGTTCGGCGCCGCGGCCGGCCTGGGCCGGCAGCAGGTCCAGCGCAGCCTGACCGTGGCTGCCGATCTGCTGCCCGTCGGGCGTGAGCACATAGTCGTAAGCCGACGCGGCACCGCCGGTGCCAAAGGGGAGGGTAAGTATCAGTGTGGACATGGGCAGAGTGTGCTCATTGTAGGGATGCCGGGGCCTCGGCAGTCAGGGCCTCGCGCTGGCGCCAGATCACCTTCACCAGCTGGCCACTGCGCTCCACCAGTGAAACCTCCTGCACGCTGCGCTCTTCCAGGCGCAGGCGCCCGCGCACGGCAAAGTAATGTGAGCCCACGCTGTAGTCCTTGCTCTCCACCTGGGCCACTGCCCCTTCCTGAATGCCGGCGGCCTTGAAGGCATCGGCCACGGTCTTGAAGTGGGCCGTGGCGCGCTGGCTGACGAACTGGCGGGCCCGCGCCAGGCCCATGTTGGGCAGGCTGGCCGCTATGACTTCGGCGCTGGCGGTGTTCAGGTTCAGCGGCGTGGCCAGCGGCAGCAGGGTGGCGTAGGGCAGCAGCGCCTGCACCGTGGCCCGCGGCAGGCCGAGCCAGACCAGTTGCTCCATGCGGTAGGGTTTGAGCGGCGCGCTGGCATTGGCATCGGTCTGGCTGTCCGCCTGGGCATTGGCCTTGGTGTCGGTTGCGGTGCCGGCCGCTGCCGCGTCGCTGGCAATCAGGTTGTCCACCAGCAGCTGCAGCTGGCTGTGCGGCAGGCGCAGTGTGGCAAACAGGCGTTCGAAAGACTGGGTGGCAGAGGCCACGGGCTTGCCGTCCTGCACCAGGTTGCGCACATTGAGCAGGCCTTGCTGGTCGGTGATCTGTCCGGACAGAAAGGCGTCCATGGCGTCATCGGTGTTGTTTTTGTCCAGTGCCAGAAAGCTCGACAGCCGGGCTTCCTGCAGCGGCAGGGCCCAGGGTTCGGACAGATGGTCCACCTCGCCGTTGCGGGCGTCCTCCTGCAGGATCAGCCGGGCCCAGTCGAGCGCACCATTGAGCACCCACTGCATCTGGGCGCGGCTGCGTTCGGCGGCCTCAATCTCCACGCTGCGCCACTGTTGCCACAGCGCGGCCGAGGCAAAGGTGGCCACCAGCGTGACGGTGAGCATGGCGGTCAGCAGGGCCGCGCCGCGCTGCGTGCGCCGCGTCATGATTTGCCTCCGACCACGGTGGAGCGGATCCAGTCGCGGGTAATCTTGCCCACCAGGGGCTGGCCGTCGGGCAACGTCAGGACCAGGCGCACGCCGTCCGGGTTGACCGCGGAAGCCTCGCTGCTCGACGCAGGGTTGCTCCAGCTGTCACCGCGGTAATAAAAAAGCTGCCAGTCCGCCAGCGGAATGACGCTGACTTGCTGTGCGCGGCTGGCTTCAGTGGGGCTTTGGGCCCAGATGGCTGCCTGTTGCCAGGCCTGCTGCAGTGCCACGCGCGACTGCAGCACCGGCGACTGCCAGCGCAGCCAGGCCTTGCGGCCCTGGTCCTGGCCCAGCGTCCAGGCCACCACGCGCAGCCCGGGGTCGGCCGCGCCGCTGCTGTAGCGGGTGATGCGGAACACCAGGCCGTTCCACTCCAGCGGGCTGGGCAGGGTGTTGATGGCGCGCGGGTTGCTCAGGTCGGTGGCCATGGCGTCCAGATCGGCGGTCCATTGCGCCAGCCCGTTGCGCAGGGTCTGCAAATCGTCGGCCCGCGCCTGGGTCTGGGCCTGGGCCCGGCCCATGGCGTCCAGTCCGCGCCAGCTCATCAGGCTGAGCAAGGCCATCACCATCAGGGCCACCATCAGCTCCACCAGGGTGAAGCCGCCGGCCTTGCGCCGCGCCGGTGCTGCGCAGGGGTGGTCCATCAGTTGCGGCCCATCACGGTGGTGATCTGAAACAGCATGTCATCCTGCTTGAAGACCCGGGCATCCACGCGCAAAAAATTGGGGTTGGGTGTGGGCCGCACCGCGTCCTGCACCTGCATCGGTTCACCGGCCTGCTCACAGACGCTGCTGCTGTCGCCCACGCCCGGCATCTGGTGCGCGAGCCGCAGCTTGATGAGTTCGTTTTCGGCGCACAGCTGGGCCAGCAGCACGTCCGACTGGCGCTGGGCATTGCGGCCCAAGGAGGCGGTGGCCTTGAGGCCGGCCGTGAGGGCAATCGCCACAATGCCCAGGGCCACCAGCACTTCAATCAGGGTGAAGCCGGTGCGCCGGCGCGTGGCACGGTGTGGTGGCTGCCTCATGGCGCGGCACCGGTTGCCGCTGCGGTGTCCGCCACCTGCACGGCAAACGGCCGCAGGCCGTCGGAGGCCACGCGCCACACGGCTCCGGACTGCAGCGCGCTGCGCAGGGTCACGGACTGGGCCGGCACGATCGGGTCGGGCCCGAGTTCCAGGCTGCTGCCCAGCACCACGGTGGTGTTCTTGTCCAGCCAGTTGGCGGGCAGGGTGCCCGGTGGCAGGCCTTCGAACACAAAGCCCAGCGCCGTGCTGCGCCAGACCACCGGAATGCCCCGGCTGCGCGACTGCGCACGGCCCGACTCCAGCAGGGCGGCCAGGCGCTGGGCTTCGCGTTCGATCTGGGTTTGCGCGCTGTCGCGCATGGAAAAGGCAACGCCGGCGCTGGCCATGGCAATGATGCTGATCACCACCAGCAGTTCCAGCAGCGTAAAGCCACGCTGCGGGATTGCCGGGGCGGAGGCGCTGCGCAGGCTATTGCCAGCTGCCGATATCCGCATCTTTGCCTTCGCCACCGGGCTTGCCATCCGCACCCAGTGACAGCACATCCACTTCACCCTTGATGCCCGGGTTCAGGTACTGGTAGCTGCCACCCCAGGGGTCGGCGGGCAACTTGTCCAGATAGGGCTTCCAGTTGCTTGGCACCGGGTCGGTTGTGGGTTTGGTCACCAGGGACTGCAGGCCCTGGGCGGCGGTGGGGTAGCGCTGGTTGTCGAGCTTGTAGAGCTTGAGCGCCTGTACCAGGTTGCCCACGTCGGTCTTGGCCGCCGTGACGCGGGCGTCATCGGCGCGGTCCAGCACATTGGGCACGATCAGTGCGGCCAGCACGCCAATGATGACCAGAACCACCATCAGTTCAATCAGGGTAAAGCCCCGCTGCTGGTGGCGGGAGAGTGCGGAAACAAATTTCATGGCGTAAACCCGTTGGTGCGAATGCGTCCACGATGATAATCGCGAATATGGAACTCACTGCCTGGAAACTCTGGATGCCGCGCATGGCTGCCTTTTTGGTCGGTCTGCTGCTGGCCGCCAGTGTGGTGTTCTGGGTGCTGCGCTGGCCGGTGCGTGACACGGGGCGCGATGTGCCGGTGGCGCTGGCGGACGAGGCGCTTCCGGCGGCCGATGCCCAGTCCATCGCCCGCTGGCTGGGCGCACAGGCGGTGGCCGACAGCGCTCCGGTGCCCGATGCCGCCAGCCGTTTCAAGCTGACCGGCATCATCGCCTCCAGCGGCCGCGAGCAGTCGGTGGCCCTGGTCTCCATAGACGGCAAACCGCCCAAGCCCTACCACGTGGGCAGCCCGCTCGAAGAGGGGCTGGTGCTGCAGTCGGTCGAGCAGCGCCGCGTCGCGCTGGCGGCCGATGCCAAAGCGCCGGTGCGCCTGCAACTCGAATTGCCGCCCCGGCAGCCCTGAGTTCGCACGGCCCTGCCGCCCCGACGGTTTGCGTGCTGGCCGTCAATCTTCTGCAAAAGTTCCTCGCAAGACAATGTGAATCGGGTTCCCGCTTGCCCCGCGGCATAGTTGCCTGCGCCCCCACTCCTGGGATTCGGGCGTTCCGCCACGCGACGGAATGCCGCAGCGAAGATTGATCTGCTGCAGGGAGGGTTTCGCGTTTGTAGTCAGAATCGATGCCATAAGACCAAATTACAGGGAGCACAGGATGATTCACCCGAACTTCGCTTTATTCAAAAACACGCGCGGGCATTTGCGGCACGCGCTGGGACTGGTACTCGCGGCCACCTTGGCCGGTTGCGGCGGCGGTGGCGGCGGAAGCAGCACTGCCGCCGGCAGCACGACCATCAGTACCAGTTATGCACCCTCCACGTCGCTGGCCAATCTGTGTGCCAGTCCGCGCCAGAACACGGCCGACCGCCAGGGCACCGTCTTCGACGAGAAGTCTTACCTGCGCTCGTTTGTGGATGAAACCTATCTCTGGTACCAGGACGTGCCAGCCGGCCTGATTGCCGCCAACTACAGCACGCCGCAGACCTATTTCGACGTCCTCAAGACAACGAAGACCACGCTGTCGGGGAATCTGGTGGACCAGTTCCACTGGTCGCAGACCACGGCCTCCTGGGATGCGGCCAGCTCCGGCTTTTCGGAAGACTACGGCATCCGCTGGGCCGCGCAGGCCAGCACGCCGCCGCGCAACTGGATTGTTGCGGAAGTGGTGCCCGTTTCGCCGGCCGGCCTGGCCGGTATCCGGCGGGGCGACAAGATCACCTCGGTGGACGGCGTTGATTTTGTGAACGACAACACCGCCGCCGGGGTGGCCAAGCTCAATGCCGGCCTGCTGCCTGCCGATACGACGCCGCACCTGCTCGGCTTCAACAACGGCCCGGCCCTCAGCCTGGCAGCCAGCAACTACAGCATCGACACGGTGCAAAAGGTGCAGACGTTTGCCACATCCAACGGAGTCGTCGGCTATTTCACGTTTGACACCCATATCGCCAAGTCTGAGAACGAGCTGATCAATGCCATCAACCAGCTCAAAGCCGCCAACGTGACGGACCTGGTGATCGACCTGCGCTACAACGGCGGTGGCCTGCTCTACATCGCCAGCGAACTGGCCTATATGGTGGCCGGCCCGGCCAGCACCAGCGGCAAGACTTTTGAGCGCCTGACCTACAACGACAAGCTCACGGCCAGCAACTCGACCTACCCGTTTTATTCCGCCGGCACCACCAACCAGGCCTTGCCGCACCTGGATCTGCACCACGTCACCCTGCTGGTAACACGCGGCACGGCCTCGGCCAGCGAGTCCATCATCAACAGCCTGCGCGGTGTGGACGTCACGGTGGACCTGGTAGGCGCCACCACCCGCGGCAAGCCCTATGGCTTTGTGCCGCAGGGCAACTGCGGCTACACCTACTTTGCCATCCAGTTCAAGGGCGTGAACAACAAGGGCTACGGCGATTACGCCGATGGCTTCAGCCCCACCTGTGTGGCCGCCGACGATTTCACCCATCCGCGTGGTGACAGCAATGAGACCATGCTGAAATCCGCCTTGAGCTACCGCTTGACCGGCACCTGCCCGTTGAATGCCAGCGCGCAAACCTTGTTCGGCGGTGGCGCCGGCATGGAGCCGCTCTATACGCTGGTGCGACCGCCCAGCCAGGAGATGCGTATTCTGACCGGTATGCGGCCATGAAAAGAATGCGGCATGGCTTGTTGCCCCTGGCCTTGTTGCTGGCCGGTTGCCAGGTGCGTACGGCGCAGGTGGCAAGGCCGGCGCTGCTGCTCGCGCCGGATGTGGATGCCCGCCAAGAGCTGCGGCAGGCGGTGATGGAGCTGAGCGGTTTTGCCCGCGTGGACCTGCAAGACAACGACCTGACGCGCAGCAGCACGCTGGTGGTGGAGCGCCGCCAGCAGCACGCCGGCAACGGCGAGCTGATACAGGGTCGCGATCTGGAGTTGCCGCAGCGCTTCCAGTTGCAGATCCAGGATGGCCAATGCTGGCTGCTGCACCTGCGCAGCGGGCAGCGCAAGCTGCTGCAGCGGGCCCGCTGCCGGCTGGAAGACAATCTGCAGCAGTAGGGCAGAGCGGGCGCCGGGGTTCACGCATCTCTGGGTGCTTGTTGATGTGTGTCAGCGCAGCGTTCCCGGGTTCCGGTAGATTGGGACCTGCACAGGGCCCGGTTTTCAGGGACTTGCGCATTACAGCGATGGAACGCGATATGGCCGATGATCTTCACGACATGGCAACCCAGGCTGTACCCGCGCCCCAGCAGGGACGGATCGCTACGCCGCTCAGCGCGGCCGAATTGTGGACCTTCCTCAAACACCCCAGCCCCGGCGCCACCGGAACCCGCCATATCGGCGAGGCCCTGCTGAACGCCCGGGCGATCAATTCCGGCCAGTTGCAGCTGGCCCTGCGCACGCAGGAGCTGGAGCGCAGCCGCGGCGTGCACCACATGCTCGGCCGCAATCTGGTGGATTCCGGCGTGATATCCAGGCCGCAGTTGGAGCAGGTGATTGCGGGCTGGTTGGGCGCCGGCGTGGTGGACGTCAGCCGCTTTGAATTTGACAGCAAGGCGCTGGACCTGGTAAGCGCGACGGTGGCCGAGCGCGAGTCGGTCTTGCCGCTGATGTTGCGTGACGATTTGCTGGTGGTGCTGATGGTGGACCCGCAGGACCGCCGCTTGCTCGAAGAGCTGCGTTTTATGACCCAGTGCCGCATTGTGGGCGTGCTGCCCGCGCCCGGCACGCTGATGCCGGCGATTGCCCGGGCCTATGCCAAGCCGGAGCGACCGCTGGACACTGCGTCCGAAAGCCTGCGCGCCTCGTCGCGGGACCTGGCCAAAGTTTTGTCACTCGATGAAGGCCGTGCCCTGGACGATGCGGCGGACGTGGTCAGCGAGTCTGACAACACCCTGGTGCGCATGATCAATTCGCTGATCGAGGAGGCCGTGGCGCAGAAGGCCTCGGACATCCACATCGAGACCCGCCCGGCACCGCGCAAGACCCGCATCCGTCTGCGTGTGGACGGGGAGTTGCAGAACTACCTGGAAGTGGAGGCCCGCTTTCGCTTTGCTGTGGTGGCGCGCATCAAGATCATGGCCAGCATGGACATCTCGGAGCACCGCAAACCGCAGGACGGCAAGATTGATTTCTCGCGCTTCGGTGGCAGCCACACCGAGCTGCGGGTGGTCACCGTGCCCACCAGCAACGGGCTCGAAGATGTGGTGTTGCGCATTCTGGCCGGCTCCAAGGCGCTGCCGCTGCAGCGCATCGGCCTGAGCCAGGCCGACCTGGCCGCCCTGCAGGGGGTGACACGCAAACCCTATGGCCTGGTATTGGTCTGCGGCCCCACGGGCAGCGGCAAGACCACCACATTGCACTCGCTGATCAGCGACATCAATGCCGACAGCCGCAAGATCTGGACCGCTGAAGACCCGATTGAAATCACGCAGGAGGGGCTGCGCCAGGTGCAGGTGAACCCGCGCATCGGCTGGACTTTTGCCGCGGCCATGCGCACCTTTTTGCGCGCCGACCCCGATGTCATCATGATTGGCGAGGTGCGCGATGAGGAGACTGCGCGCATTGCCGTGGAGGCCTCGCTCACCGGCCACCTGGTGCTGTCCACGCTACACACCAACTCGGCCGCCGAAAGCATTGCGCGCCTGCTGGAAATGGGGCTGGATCCGTTCAATTTTTCGGACTCGCTGCTGGCCATATTGGCGCAGCGCCTGGTGCGCCGCCTGTGCCCGCAGTGCGTGCAGTCCCGGCCCGCCAGCGCCGAGGAGTGCCACGACCTGGCACTGCAGTACCTGGACAGTGCCGGCCCCTGCGACGCTGCGGCGATCGGCCGGCAGGTGGAGCGTTGGCGCCTGGACTTTGGCCGCGCCGATGTCAGTGGTAACCGGGTACTCCATACCTATGCGGCGTGCGGCTGCGCGGCCTGCGAGGGGCGCGGCTTCAAGGGTCGTCTGGGCGTGTATGAGCTGCTGATCAACCACGATGAAATCCGCACCCACATCCGCAAACGCAGTGCCGCCGACGCGATCAGGGCCTCGGCCATGCGCCACGGCATGATGACGCTGCGCCAAGACGGCATTGAAAAAGTGCTGTCGGGCCAGACCGCCCTGTCCGAAGTGGTGGCAGCCAGTAATCTGTAGTGCCACAGCAAACGCCATGACCGGACTGACCACCCAGCAAGCCCGTGCGCTGTTGCAGCAGCACGGCCCCAACCGCCTGCAGAAAGCACAGCAACGCGCGCTGCTGCTGCAGTTCATGGCCCACTTTCGCAACCCGCTGGTGCTGGTGCTGCTAGTGGCCAGCGCGCTGTCGGCCCTGACCGGTGACGCCACCGGCGCCCTGATCATCGGAGTGATTGTGGTGCTGAGCGTGACGCTGGATTTTGTGCAGGCGCACCGTGCCGGCCGGGCCGCCGAGCGGCTGGCGCTGCAGGTGGCGGTGTTGGCCACGGTGCTGCGCGATGGCGTGGCCTGCGAGCTGCTGGTGGCCGATCTGGTGCCCGGCGATGTGGTGCTGCTGTCGGCTGGCAACCTGGTGCCGGCCGATGCCCGGTTGCTCGAGGAGAAAGACTTTTTCGTCAACCAGGCCCAGCTCACCGGTGAGCCATTTCCGGTGGAAAAGAAGCTGCCGGACACCGGCCTGCCGCCAACCGGCGAGGACGTCTGGGAGCTTGACAGCAGTGACCGTATTTACCTGGGCAGCTCGGTGGTCAGCGGTTCGGCACACGCGTTGATCGGGCGCACCGGCAGCAACACGGCCCTGGGCCAGATTGCGGTGGACCTGAACAAGGCCGCACCGGCCACTGCGTTTGAAACGGGCACGCGCCAGTTCGGCATGCTCATCATGCGTCTGACGCTGTTGCTGGTGCTGTTTGTACTGCTGGTGAACGTGGCCCTGCACCGGCCGCTGCTGGAATCGTTTTTGTTTGCGGTGGCGCTGGCCGTGGGCCTGACGCCCGAACTGTTGCCCATGGTGGTGTCGGTGACCCTCACGCGCGGTGCGCTGCGCATGGCGGCGCTCAAGGTCATTGTGAAGCGGCCCTCGGCGATTCAGGACATGGGCGCCATGGATGTGCTGTGCACCGACAAGACCGGCACCCTGACCGAGGCGCGCATCCACCTCGAGAAGCACATAGACCCCGCGGGTCAACCCTCGGCGCGCGTGCTGGAACTGGCCTACCTGAACAGCTTTTTTGAGAGCGGCCTCAAAAGCCCGCTGGATGACGCCATCCTGCAGCACACCGAGGTGGATGCCAGTGCCTGGCGCAAGATCGACGAGGTACCGTTTGACTTTGAGCGGCGCCGGGTGTCCGTGCTGCTGGAGTCGGCGACTGGCAATGCCGCCAGCCGGCAGTTGGTGGTCAAGGGGGCGCCGGAAGACATCCTCGCACTCTGCAGCCACTACGAAGATGCACAGGGCCGGTTGCAGCTGCTGGACACAAGCGTACGCACGCGCATGGACGCGCTGTTCAACGGCCTGGGTGAGGAGGGCTTCCGGGTGCTGGGTGTGGCTTGGCGCCAGGAGTCTGCGCAGATGCAGCATGCCGTCGTGTCGGACGAGAGTGCCTTGGTGTTTGCCGGCTTTGCCGCCTTTCTGGATCCGCCCAAAGCCAGTGCCGGTCTGGCGCTGCAGGCCATGGCGGCCAGCGGCGTGGTGGTGAAAATTGTCACCGGCGACAACGAGCGCGTCACGCGCCATGTCTGCGAACAATTGGGCGTTCCCATCCTCGGCATGCTCACCGGCACCGAAATTGCCGCCATGAACGACGACGCCCTGCGCGCCCGCGTGGAAGCGGCGAATCTGTTCTGCCGCGTCAACCCCTCGCAAAAAAACCGCATCATCCTGGCACTCAAGGCGCGCGGCCATGTGGTGGGCTATCTGGGCGACGGCATCAACGACGCACCCTCGCTGCACACCGCCGATGTGGGCATCTCCGTGGAGGGCGCGGTGGACGTGGCCAAGCAGGCCGCCGCCATGATTCTGCTGGAGAACGACCTGATGGTGCTGTACCACGGCATCCTGGAAGGGCGGCGCACCTTTGGCAATGTGATGAAGTACATCATGATGGCCACCAGCTCCAACTTCGGCAATATGGCCAGCATGGCCGCGGCCACCGTGTTCCTGCCGTTTTTGCCCATGCTGCCGCTGCAGATTCTGCTCAACAACCTGCTGTATGACGTGTCGGAAATCTCCTTGCCGCTGGACGAGGTGGATGCCGAAGACCTGGCCCGGCCCAAGCGCTGGCACATGGGCTTTATCCGCAACTTCATGCTCAGCATAGGGCCCATCAGCTCGCTGTTTGACTTCCTGACTTTCTACCTGTTGATCCACCTGATCAAGGCCGATGAGGCGCTGTTCCACACCGGCTGGTTTGTAGAGTCGATTGCCACCCAGGTGCTGGTGATTTTTGTGATCCGCACCCGGCGCAATCCGCTGCGCAGCCACCCGAATCGTTGGCTGGTGCTGAGTTCGCTGGGCGTGGTGGCCTGTGCCATGGCCTTGCCGTTTACGCCGCTGGCTCCGCTGCTGGGCTTCGTTCCGCTGCCGCTGGGCTACTTTGCTTTGCTGTCGGTGCTGCTGGGTACCTACCTGGTGATGGTGGAAGGCGCCAAGCAGTGGTTCTACCGCTGGCTGCTGCCGCGTACGGCCTAGGCCGGTGCACCGCGCCAGCTACTGAATGACCAGGCCGTCCACCACCTGGATGGTCTTGTCGCAGCGCCGCGCCAACTCCGGGTTGTGGGTGACAAACAGCACCGTGGTGCCCTGCTCCTGGTTCACCTTGCGCAACAGCGCAAACACGGCATCGGCGCTCTTGGTGTCCAGGTTGCCGGTGGGTTCGTCGGCCAGCAGCACGGCCGGGTTCATGGCCAGGGCGCGGGCGATGGCCACGCGCTGCTGCTGGCCGCCGCTCAGGTTGCCGGCCAGGTTGTCCTTCCAGGGTGTCAGACCCACGCTGTCAATCAGGCCGGCGGCATGCTCACGCATCTGCGCGTTCGGGAAACCGGCCGCGCCCAGCAGGGGAATCATCACGTTCTCCAGCGCGGTAAAGGCGGTGATCAGGTGGTGGTACTGGAACACAAAGCCGATGGTGTGGCCGCGCAAGCGGGTCAGGGCTTTGTCGTCCAGCGCGGTGGTTTCTTCGCCGGCAATCTGCAGCGTGCCGGTGCTGGGCCGGTCCAGCAGCCCGACGATATTGAGCAGCGTGCTTTTGCCGGAGCCGGAGGGGCCGATCACGGCACAGAACTCGCCGCGTTGCAAGGTGAGGTCAATGCCGTGCAACACCTCGGTTTCAAACGGCGTGCCCCGGTTAAAGGCCTTGCGCACGCCGCGCAGTTGGACCACGGGTGCATCAGCCACGGATGGCCACCACCGGATCCATGCGCGCGGCACGCAGGGCTGGCGCAAAGGCGGCCAGCAGGCCGGTCAGCGTGGCCAGCAGCAGGGCCAGCGCAAACAGATTGGCATCAAACTCCAGCGGGAACAACGGTGTGCCGTCGGCGTTGCGGGCAAACTGCTGCCACAGGCTGAGCGCGCCCGCACCAATGGCGCAACCCACCAGCGAACCGCCAAAACCCAGCAGCCCGCCCTGCAGCAGAAACAGGCGCAGGATTTGCCCGCGCGAGATACCCATGGCGCGCAGAATGCCGATCTCGCGCGACTTCTGCACCACCGACACCACCAGCACGCTGGCAATGCCAAAGGCCACCGACAGGCCGACAAAGAAACGGATGGCGGTGTTGGCCGTGGTCTGCGCACTCACGGCCGCAAAGAACTGCGCGCTGTTCTTGATCCAGCTGTCGGCCTCCACCCCGGTGTCGGCGGCAATGCGCTGGGCCAGCAGCTCGGCGGCGTAGATGTCGTTCACGGTGACCTCGATGCTGGTCACGCCACCGGGCATGTCCAGCAGGCTTTGCGCCATGCGCAGGGTGGTGAATGTGTTGCGCTGGTTGGCACCCTTGTTGCCCAGATCAAACACGCCGCTGATGGTGAGGGCACTGGTGGCGCCGCTGGCCGAGGTGATGTGCAGCTTGTCGCCCACGTCCACACCCAGGTCACTGCTGAGTTCGGTGCCGATCAAAATGTCGGAGCCGCTCAGGCGCAGGCTGCCGCGCACCATCTTGTCGCTGAAATCGACGATGCGGAAATAGCTGTCGGGCTCAATGCCCGCAACCGTCACGGCCTTGGTGGCATTGCCGCGCACCACCAGCACCGGGCCGCTGGCCACGGGTGACACCACCCGGACACCGGCCATGGCGCGCACCTGCGTTACCACCGCCTGCCACTGGTCTATGGATTTGGTTTGCTGCAAGGGCGGCTGGATGATGGCACCCTCCAGCTCGCCGGGCAGGGCGTTGGCGCCGGTGCGCAGCGGCCGCGTCACCTGCTGCGGTTGCAGCAGCTGGATATGCGACTGGGTCGACAGCACCCGGCGTATGAAGTTGCTCTGCAGCCCGGCCAAGAGCGCCGACATGAAGACGATCACGCCCACACCAATGGCCACGCCAGTGATGATGAACAGGGTTTGCAAGCGGCCCTCGCGCAGGAAGCGAATGGACACAATCCATTCAAACGGCAGCCAGGTGGTGAACACGCCGACCCCTTAGTGCGCTGCGGACAGCGCCGCCACCTTGGCACGCACCCGGTCGCCCGGCTGCACCGCCGCACTGCCCGACAGCAGCAGGTCGCCGGCCTGCACGCCGTGCAGTGCTTCCAGCCAGCCGCCACTGCGCAGGCCCAGTTGCAGCGCCACCTTCTCGGCGCGGCCGTCCTGCACGCGCAGCACCCAGGGCGCGGCGCTGTCGACATCGTGCACCGTGGCCAGCGGCAGCAGCAGCGCCTGGGGCCGGCGCGCCACTTCAATGTCCACCGACACCGTCATGTCCTGGCGCAGCACCGCGGGCGGTTGCGCCACGTCGAGCTTGACGTCCACCGCGCCGGTTTGCGCGTTCACACCCGGGTTGATATAGACCAGCTCGGCCTTGAACTTCTGCTGCGCATAGGCATCGGCCGACACCAGGGCCTGCTGGCCCAGGTGGATCAGGTGCAGGTTTTTTTCGTCGATCGCCACCACGATCTGCGTCTTGCCCTGGGGCGACAGTGTCATCAGCACCTTGCCGGGCTGCACCACATCACCCACCTCCACATTGCGGGCAATCAGCACGCCGTCTGCCGGTGCGCGGATGGCGGCGTAGGCCGTACGGGCGCGGGCCGCATCGGCCGCAGCCTGGGCCAAACTGACGGCGCTGACCGCCAGGGCCGTGTCGCTGCCGGTGGGGCCGGTGGTGTCGAGTTGCTTTTGTGCCGTGCGCAGCTGGGCGTCGGCCAGCTCGGCGGCCTTGCGTGCATCGTCCAGCGCGGCCTGGCCGATGAAGCCTTGTTTGAACAGGTCCTGGCTGCGTTGCAGCGCGGCGTTGGCGTTGTCCAGACTGGTGCGCGCCTGGCGCAGGGTCTGCGCAGCTACGGGGGCCTGCACTTCGTTCAGCTGGCGCAGCTTGGCCTGGGCTTGCAGCACCGCCACATCGGCCTGGCGTTGTGCGGCCTGCAGCTCGGTGGTGGCCAGCTCAATCAGCAGTGTGCCGGCCTTGACGCTATCGCCTTCCTGCACCGGCACGCGGGCCACGGTGGCCGTGATCTGCGCGCCTATGTCCACCCGGTTGGGGCTTTGCACATGGCCGCTGGCCACCACGGTCTGCACAAAGTCGCGCTGCTGCACGGCCTCCGCAGCAAGCTGCGGCCCCTGCCACCAGCGCCATGCAACAAAGGCCAATACCAGCACGGCCAGGCCTGCGGCAACCGGTCGCCAGCCCATAAAGGTCGGCAGGGTGAGTTTGATCATGGAAGTTCTTCTCGTTCTATGCCGGATGATGCCGCAAGGGCTGCCAGCTTTCCATGACCTTGCGCAGTAAAGGCGCATGCGACACATTACTTTACGGAGGGCGGGTCACGTGCTGTTGCGCAATGGCGCGCTGGCCGTATGGTTGCAGCCGGCAATGGCCATGCTGTGGTCGCGCGCAGAATAGGTCCGAACTGGAGTTTGCCGGCACCCGATCCACGCAAACCCCACGCCACACCAGGAGTACCCCACTTGAAACACACCAGCCACCCAACGCACTACCGTGCCGACCTGGTCCGTATTGCCGTCACGGCCATGCAGGAGCGCCAGCTGCTGACCGAGTTTTCGGCTGCCGCGCTGCGCGAACTGGCGGCCATACCCGGCGCCGCCAGCGAGGCCGGTGCCACCATCCGCGACCTGCGCAGCCTGCCGTGGTGTTCCATCGACAACGACGACTCGCTGGACCTGGACCAGCTCACCACGTGCGAAGCGCTGGACCAGGGCCGGCTGCGGCTGCGGGTGGCGATTGCCGACGTGGACGCGCTGGTCAAAAAAGGCTCGGCAATTGACGAGCAGGCCCGCGCCAACACCGCCACCGTCTACACCTCGGCCCGCATCTTTCCCATGCTGCCCGAGCGCCTGAGCACGGACCTCACCTCGCTCAACGCCGGTGTGGACCGCATGGCAGTGGTCACCGACATGGTGTTTTCCTCCGACGGGCTGTTGCAGCAATTCACCCTGTACCGCGCGCAGGTGCACAACCAGGCCAAGCTGGCCTATGACGCGGTGGCCGCCTGGCTGACCGGTGATGGCCCGCTGCCCGCTGCGGCACAGCAGGTGGAAGGCATGGACTGGCAGTTGCGCCAGCAGGACGCGTTGGCCCAGCAGATGCGCGTGCAGCGACACGCCAAAGGCTCGCTGGAGTTTGAAACCTTTGCGCCCCGCGCCCTGTTTGACGGTGAGCAGGTGGTGGGCATCGAGCAACAGGTGCAAAACCGCGCACGCCAGTTGATTGAAGAATTCATGATTGCCGCCAACGGCTGCAACGCCCGTTTTCTGGCTGCTGCAGGCCACGGTTCGCTGCGCCGCGTGGTGCGCTCACCCGAGCGCTGGCTGCGCATGGTGGAAGTGGCGCGCCAATACGGCGAGGCGCTGCCGCCCGAGCCGGACGCCCGCGCGCTGGAAGCCTTTCTGGCCCGGCGCCATGCGGCCGACCCGCTGCGCTTTGCCGACCTGTCGCTGGTTATCGTCAAGCTGATGGGCTCGGGCGAGTACGTGGTGGAGGCGCCGGGCCAGGCCGCCATCGGCCACTTCGGGCTGGCGGTGCGCGATTACACCCACTCCACTGCGCCCAACCGGCGCTACCCCGACCTGATTACCGCGCGCCTGCTCAAAGCGGCCATCGCCGGCCAGCCGCCGCCCTATGCGCTGAAAGAGTTGGGCGCCCTGGCGCAACACTGCACGCGCCAGGAAGACGCTGCCCGCAAGGTGGAGCGGCGCATGCGCAAATCGGATGCGGCACTGGTGCTGGAGCCGCGTGTTGGCGAAGTGTTTGAGGCCATCGTCACCGGCAATTCGCCCGACGGCGTGTGGGTGCGCTTGCTGGCACCGCCGGTGGAAGGCAAGCTGGTGTCGCCCACCGGCCCGGCTGTCGGCACCCAGCTGCGCGTGCGCCTCGTGTCCACCAATGTGGAGCGGGGTTTTATTGACTTTGTGCTGGCCGCACCTGCACATGGCACTGCGTAGGGCCATCGGCCAGTTTGAAGGGGATTGAGGGCACAAAAAAGCCCCTGATGCGGGGCTGGTGGCGGAAGCTGTGAGATTCGAACTCACGGAGGACTCACATCCTCGCCGGTTTTCAAGACCGGTGCCTTAAACCGCTCGGCCAAGCTTCCTGTGGCCGGTATTCTAACCGGCCCGATTCTCAGGCGGCCTGCAGCATGCCCCGGGTTTCGATAAAGCGCACGATGTCGGCCACACCGCTCAGCGTCTTCAGGTTGGTCATGACAAAGGGCTTGAGGCCTTTGGGCGTGGTGCGCATGCGGATGGTGTCGGCTTCCATCACCTTCAAATCGGCGCCCACGTGCGGGGCCAGGTCGATCTTGTTGATGACAAACAGATCGCTCTTGGTGATGCCGGGGCCGCCCTTGCGCGGGATCTTTTCGCCGGCGGCCACGTCGATCACGTAGATCGTCAGGTCGGAAAGCTCGGGGCTGAAGGTGGCGGCCAGGTTGTCGCCGCCGCTTTCCACAAACACCACGTCGGCGTTGGGAAAGTCCACCAGCATGCGGTCAATTGCCTCGAGGTTGATCGAGCAATCCTCGCGGATGGCGGTGTGCGGGCAGCCGCCGGTCTCCACGCCCATGATGCGCTCGGCGGGCAGGGCGCCGCTGACGGTGAGCAGGCGCTGGTCTTCCTTGGTGTAGATGTCGTTGGTGATGGCCACCAGGTCGTACTGCGCACGCATGGTTTTGCACAGCATTTCCAGCAAGGTGGTCTTGCCGGAGCCGACCGGGCCACCTATGCCCACGCGCAGGGGTGGCAGCTTCTTGGTGCGGTTGGCAATGTGGTGCAGGGCGGAGGACATGTGTGATTTTTCCTAGGATCGAAACAGACGGGAATATTGGACTTCGTGCTGGCTGCTCAGAATGGCCAGCAGGGGAGAAAAGGCCTGGCGCGCATCGTCATCCAGTGCCAGCGCATGGTCGACGGCGGCCGGGATTTCGGCAGTGATCGCTGACAGGATGCGCTGGCCGCTGCTCTGGCCCAGCGGCACGGATTTGATGGCAGCCTGCACCATGTTCTCGGCCCAGCCAAAGGCATAGGCCAGCAGGCAATCGCGCACGCTGGCCTGCGTGGCTGAGGCGGCCAGGGCAAAGGCCATGGGGTAACTCGCATCCATGGCGGCCAGGGTGGCGATTTGGGCCGGTGTGGCGGTGGTGTGGTTGCGCAGCCATTCCAGCAGGCTGCGGCCCATTTGCTCGGTCTGGGCACGCAGCTCACCGCTCTCGCGCGTTTGCAGCACCCAGGCGTTGAGTGCGGCAATGCGTGCGTGGTCGCCCACACGCCAGGCGGGTATGGCCTGCGCCACGGCAGACAGGTCGGAGCGCGACAGGCTGAGGTGCAACTGGTCCACCAACCAGGCAGCAGCTTCGGCCTCGGTCGTGACGCGGCCCGTATCTACGGCCGCCTCCAGTACCTCCGAATACGAGAAGCCGCCAATCGGCAGGGCCGGCGAGGCCAGCCACATCAGCTGCATGAAGGACATGTCGTGCACCGGCAGCGCCTCAGTGCTTGTGGTCGTGACCACAGTCCGGGCCGTGTACATGCCCATGGTCGTCGTGGCCTGTGCCATGGTCATGTCCGTGATCGTGTGACGGTGCATGCGAATGTCCGTGGCCATGGCCATGCGCCTCCTGCGCCTCCTGCGCGTGCTGTTCGTGGCCGTGGTGTGCCGCATGGCCGCCCGTGGCATAGGCGCCGTTCTCGGGTTCAAACGGCGCGTCCACCGCGTTCACGATCAGGTGCATGGCGCGCAGCATGTCGGCCAGTACATGGTCGGGCTCGATCTGCAGGAAGTCGGGCTTGAGCTCGATGGGCACATGGCGGTTGCCCAGATGGTAGGCCGCGCGTATCAGGTCAAACGGCGTGCCGTGGTTCTGGCAATGCGTGATGCGCAGCACCTGTTGGGGCGCGGCCCACACCTGCACCAGCGAGCCGTCTTCGGCTACCAGCACATCGCCGCCGCGCAACACCGTGCCGCGCTGCAGGAAGACGCCAATGCTGCGCCCGGCTGAGTCCGTCACTTCAAAGCGACTTTTTTGCCGCAGGTCCCAGTCCAGTTCGATGGTGGAAGCGCGCTTGAGCATGGCTGCAGCCAGGCCCTTGCCCTGGGGGATGAGTTTGGATGCTTGAATCATGAAAGTCCTCGCTTTTCAACGCTGCCAATGCGCAGCACGGCCACGCGGCAGCAGATGGGGCCGCCCAACGCAGCAGTATGCCTTGGCGGGATTTTCAGAACAGGAAGTAGCGCTGCGCCAGCGGCAGGCTGGTGGCCGGCTCGCAGGTGAGTAGCTGGCCATCGGCGCGCACGGCGTAGGTCTGGGCGTCGATCTCCATGGTGGGCAAATAGCTGTTGTGCACCATGTGTTGTTTGCGCACGCCGCGTATGTTCTTCACCGCGCTCAGGGTCTTGTTCAGGCCAAAGCGGTCTTTGATACCGGCATTGAAGCCGGCCTGCGACACAAAGGTCAGTGAGCCCCGGTGCAGCGCGCCACCAAAGGCGCCAAACATGGGCCGGTAGTGCACCGGCTGCGGTGTCGGGATGCTGGCATTCGGGTCGCCCATGGCGGCAAAGGCGATGAAGCCGCCCTTCAAAATCAGGGCCGGCTTCACACCAAAGAAGGCCGGCTTGTAGACCACCAGGTCGGCAAATTTGCCCACCTCGATGCTGCCCACCTCGTGGCTGATGCCGTGGGCAATCGCGGGGTTGATGGTGTATTTGGCGATGTAGCGCTTGACGCGGAAGTTGTCGTTGCGGGCAGTGTCCTCACCCAATGAACCACGCTGCGCCTTCATCTTGTGCGCCGTCTGCCAGGTGCGGATGATCACTTCGCCGACGCGGCCCATGGCCTGGCTGTCGCTGCTCATCATGCTGATGGCACCCAGGTCGTGCAGGATGTCTTCGGCGGCAATGGTTTCCTTGCGGATGCGGCTCTCGGCAAAGGCCAGGTCTTCCGCAATGCCGGCGTCCAGGTGGTGGCAGACCATCAGCATGTCCACATGCTCATCCAGCGTGTTCTGGGTGTAGGGCATGGTCGGGTTGGTGGAGCTGGGCAAGAAGTTGGCCTGGCCCACCACCTTCAGAATGTCGGGTGCGTGGCCGCCGCCGGCGCCTTCGGTATGGAAGGCGCACAGGCCCCGGCCCTTGGTGGCGGCAATGGTGTTTTCCACAAAGCCGGATTCGTTCAGCGTGTCGGAGTGAATGGCCACCTGCACATCGGTTTCGTCGGCCACGTCCAGGCAGTTGCTGATGGCGGCCGGCGTGGTGCCCCAGTCTTCATGCAATTTGAGGCCGATGACACCGGCGTTTACTTGCTCGTGCAGGGCGGCGGGCAGCGAGGCATTGCCCTTGCCCAGGAACCCTAAGTTCATGGGGAAGGCATCGGCCGCCTGCAGCATGCGCTCGATATTCCAAGCACCTGGCGTGCAGGTGGTGGCAAAGGTGCCGGTGGCAGGGCCGGTGCCTCCCCCCATCATGGTGGTCACGCCGCTGGCCAATGCC
>CANBTQ010000014.1 GCA_947372425.1 Comamonadaceae bacterium
GAGCTTTGGTTTTGTGGCTGGTCCCGGCCGTTTCGAGACCACACTCACCCGCCCCGACCTGTACCACGACTACTACCTGGAGCAGTTCCGCCTGCTCTTGGAGAACCACAACGTTGAGCTGGAAGTAGGCACCAGCTCGCAGCCCATTCCGGTGCATTTTTCGTTTGCCGAGCACGACCACGTAGAAGGCAGCATGAGCGCGGATCGCCGCATGCTGATGCGCGATGTGTTCGATCTACCCGACCTGGCCGCCATGGACGACGGCATTGCCAACGGCACCTATGTGCCAAAAGCCGGCGAAGCCTTACCGCTGGCGCTGTTTACTGCGCCGCGCGTGGACTATTCGCTGCACCGTTTGCGCCACTACACAGGTACCGGTCCCGAGCAGTTCCAGAATTTTGTGCTGTTCACCAACTACCAGTTCTACATTGACGAGTTCATTGCCTACGGCCACGCGGCTATGCAAGACCCGAACAGCGAATACATCGCGTTTGTGGAGCCGGGCAACATCATCACCCGCCGTGCGGGATTGAGCGCCGAGGCAGGTGACGAGTTAGGGAAAGCACCGCCGCGCCTGCCGCAAATGCCGGGCTACCACCTGCTGCGCGAAGACAGCGCCGGCATCACCATGGTCAACATCGGCGTCGGCCCGGCCAACGCCAAGAACATCACCGACCACATTGCCGTGCTGCGCCCGCACGCCTGGATCATGCTGGGCCACTGCGCCGGCCTGCGCAACACGCAGCAGCTGGGCGACTATGTGCTGGCCCACGGCTATGTGCGTGAGGACCATGTGCTGGACGAGGAGCTGCCGCTGTGGGTGCCCATCCCGGCCCTGGCCGAAATCCAGGTGGCGCTGGAGCAGGCCGTGGCCGATGTCACGCAGATCCAGGGTGCTGCGCTGAAAAGCATCATGCGCACCGGCACCGTGGCCAGCACCGACAACCGCAACTGGGAGCTGCTGCCCGACAACCAGCCGCAGCGCCGCTTCAGCCAGAGCCGTGCCGTGGCACTGGACATGGAAAGCGCCACCATTGCCGCCAACGGATTCCGCTTCCGCGTGCCCTACGGCACCCTGCTGTGCGTGAGCGACAAGCCGCTGCACGGCGAGATCAAGCTGCCGGGCATGGCGAATCACTTTTACCGCGAGCGGGTCGACCAGCATCTGCGCATCGGCATCCGCGCGCTCGAACTGCTGCGTGCCCAGGGCGTGGACCAGTTGCACAGCCGCAAGCTGCGCAGCTTTGCCGAAGTGGCGTTTCAATAAGCCATGCCCCGCAACAGCCCGTCCGATTTCTTCGAAGCCCGCAACCTGGTCAAGCGCTACGGCGACACCGAGGTGGTGCGCGACCTGTCGTTTTCCATCGCACCGGGCGAATGCCTGGGCGTGATCGGCCCCAACGGCGCGGGCAAGACCACCACCATCCGCATGTGCCTGGGGCTGACCGCGCCCGACAGCGGCAGCATCCATGCCCTGGGCCTGCAGATGCCGCGCGACGCGCTGGCCATCAAGCAGCAGCTGGGTGTGGTGACCCAGCTCGACACGCTGGACCCAGACTTCAGCTGTGCTGAAAACCTGCTGGTCTATGGCCGCTACTTCGGCATGAAAGACCGCGAGATCAAGGAACGCATCCCCGCGCTGCTGGAATTTGCCTCGCTCACCAGCAAGGCCAACGCCAAGCCCGGTGAACTGTCAGGCGGCATGAAGCGCCGCCTGTCACTCGCACGCGCCCTGGTCAACAACCCCAGACTGTTGTTGCTGGACGAGCCCACCACCGGCCTGGACCCGCAGGCGCGCCACCTGATCTGGGAGCGCCTGCAAGTGCTGCTGCAACAGGGCAAATCCATTCTGCTGACCACCCACTTCATGGACGAAGCCGAGCGCCTGTGCTCACGTCTGCTGGTGCTGGACCACGGCAAGAAGATTGCCGAGGGCACGCCGCGCGATCTGATTGCCCAGTACCTGGAGCCCGATGTGGTGGAGGTCTATGGCAATGGCGCCCTGCGTCTGGTGGACAGCCCGCTGCGCGCCTACGCGGCGCGGGTCGAGGTCAGCGGCGAAACCGTGTTCTTCTACACCCAGAACGCCCGCGACCTGCTGGACGCCCTGGGCATACACCCGAATCTGCGCACCCTGCACCGGCCGGCCAATCTGGAAGATTTGTTTTTGAAATTGACGGGGCGCCAAATCCGGGAGGACGCCTGATGAACACGACCTCTACCGCCCCTTCGGTGTGGGCCGCCCCGAAAATTTCACTGCGCTTCTGGCCCGTGTTTCTGCGCAACCTGCTGGTCTGGCGCAAGCTGGTCATTCCCAGCTTGATTGGCAATATTGCCGAGCCCCTGATGTGGCTGGTCGCCTTTGGCTATGGCTTTGGCGGGCTGATTGGCAAGATCACGGTGCAAACCCCCGAGGGCGCGGTGGTCGTGCCCTATATCCTGTTCCTCGCCAGCGGCTCGATTTGCATGAGCGCGATGCAGGCAGCGTCCTTTGAGGCGCTGTACTCCGCCTTCTCGCGCATGCACATGCAAAAGACCTGGGACGGCATTCTGAACGCGCCGGTCGGTCTGGACGACATCGTCTTTGCCGAGATGTTCTGGGCCGCCTTCAAGGCGCTGTTCACGGTGACCATCATCATGGGCGTGATGCTGGTGCTCGGCATCACCCACAGCCCCAAGTTGCTGCTGGCCTTGCCCATCCTCTTCGGCGTGGGCATTACCTTCAGCAGCATGGGTTTGGTGTTCAACGCCATGGCCAAGGGCTACGACTTCTTCACCTACTACTTCACGCTGTTCCTCACGCCGGTAATGTTCCTGAGCGGCGTGTTCTTCCCGCTGGAGCAGTTGCCGCCTAGCGTGCGCCTGGTCGCCGACTGGCTCCCCCTGGCCAGTGCCGTGGCCCTGGTGCGGCCCCTCTTCATGGACCAGTGGCCGCAGGACGCGGCACGCCATGTGCTGGTGCTGGCGGTGTATGCCGGCGTGTCGTTCTGGATTGCACTGGCCCTGACGCGCAAACGCTTTCGCAAGTAGGCCGGGCCACAGGCCTCACAGCCCCAGGTTCTGCCAGAGCGCATCCATCTTGCGGGTGACGGCTGCGTCCATGCCCATGGGGCGGCCCCACTCGCGGCTGGTTTCGCCCGGCCATTTGTTGGTGGCGTCTATGCCCATCTTGCTGCCCAGGCCGGCCACGGGGGAGGCAAAGTCCAGGTAGTCAATCGGCGTGCTGTCGGCCAAGAGCGTGTCGCGCGTCGGGTCCACGCGGGTGGTGATGGCCCAGATGACTTCGGCCCAGTCGCGGATGGCCACATCCTCGTCCACCACGACGATGAACTTGGTGTACATGAACTGGCGCAGAAAACTCCAGATGCCGAACATCACACGCCGGGCGTGACCGGGGTAGGACTTCTTGATCTGCACCACGGCCATGCGGTAACTGCAGCCCTCGGGCGGCAGGTAGAAGTCGGTGATCTCGGGGTACTGGCGCTGCAGCAGGGGCACAAACAACTCGTTCATGGCCAGGCCCAGCATGGCCGGCTCGTCGGGTGGCTTGCCGGTGTAGGTGGAGTGGTAGATCGGCTCGCGCTTGCGCGTGATGCGGTCAATCGTGAACACCGGAAAGGCGGCCTGCTCGTTGTAGTAGCCGGTGTGGTCGCCATACGGGCCTTCGAGCGCATGCGCGTAACCGCTGGGGTGCATGGCGTCCGGATAGATATGGCCCTCCAGCACGATCTCGGCCGAGGCCGGCACGCGCAGCTCGCTGCCGATTGCCTTCACGAGTTCCGTGCGGCTGCCACGCAGCAGGCCGGCAAACTGGTATTCGCTCAAGCTATCGGGCACTGGCGTCACCGCACCCAGAATGGTGGCCGGGTCGGCACCCAGCGCCACGCAGACGGGATAGGGTTGGCCGGGGTGTGCAAGGCCGTGTTCGCGGAAGTCGAGCGCACCGCCACGATGCGGCAGCCAGCGCATGATGACCTGGTTGCGCGCGAGCACCTGCTGGCGGTAAATGCCCAGGTTTTGCCGCGCCTTGTTGGGGCCCTTTGTGATCACCAGACCCCAGGTGATCAGCGGCGCCACATCGCCGGGCCAGCAGTGCTGGATCGGCAGGCTGGCCAGATCGACGTCATTGCCTTCCAGCACCACGTCCTGGCAGGCGGCCGCGCGCAGCTCCTTGGGTGCCATGCTCCACAGCGTTTTCACCATGGCGCCCAGGCCCATGAATTCCTTGAAGCCGCGCGGTGCTTCCGGCTCTTTGAGCGAAGCCAGCACCTGGCCAAATTGGCGCATCTCGCGGATGTCGGACACACCCATGCCCAGCGCCACGCGGCGCGTGCTGCCAAACAGATTGCCCAGCACCGGAATGCTGTGGCCGGTGGGGTTTTCAAACAGCAGGGCCGGGCCGCCGGCACGCAGACTGCGGTCGCACAAGGCGGTCATTTCCAGATACGGCGAGACCGGCTGCGTCACGCGCTTGAGCTCGCCCAGCTGCTCCAGCTGGGCCATGAATTCCCGCAGGTCCCGGTAGGCCATGGCCGCTCAGGCCAGCGGGGGCAGGGGTGCGAGTTCCTGCGGCAGGCCGCCCCAGCGTTGCACACCGGACTGCGGCAGGCCCAGCACGTCGAGCACGCGGCTGACGGTCTGGCTCACCATCTCGTCAATCGACGCGGGCGGGTGATAAAAGCTGGGCACGGGCGGGAAGATGATGCCGCCCATTTCGGTCACGGCCGTCATGTTGCGCAGGTGCGCCAGGTTGAGCGGCGTCTCGCGCACCATCAGCACCAGACGGCGCCGCTCCTTGAGCATCACATCGGCCGCGCGCGTGACCAGGTTGTCGGACAGGCCGTGCGCCACCGCACCCAGGGTGCGCATGGAGCAAGGGGCGATCACCATGCCGTCGCACTGGAAGGAGCCGCTGGCAATGGTGGCGCCCACGTCATGGGCCGCATGCACCACGTCAGCCAATTCTTCCAGGTGGGCACGGTCCATCTGCAATTCATGGCGCAGCGTCAGCAGGCCGGAGCTGGAAACCGTCAGATGCGTTTGCACACCCTCCAGGGTCTTGAGCACTTGCAACAGGCGCACGCCATAGACGGCACCACTGGCGCCGGTAATGGCAACAATAATTTTTTTCATATCAAGCCGGGACAAACCGGGCCTTCAGGCTGGCAAAAACCCGGGAGGGTTTGAATGACTCCAGGGTGACGAGGGGTGCATCAATGGCGTCCAGGGTGTTCTTGACCAGCAGACCCAGTTCGGTGTCACCCTCCATCGACAGGCGGCGGTTGAAGAACAGCGTGTCCGGGTCTTCCTGGCGGCGCGCCAGCAGCAGAAAGTCGTAGGCGCTGGCGGCAATCGTGAGGTCGGCTTCACCGGCGTTCTGGCTGGCCACAAAGCGGTCCTTGCGCCATTCAAAATCAAAAGCCCATTGCGCATCGGTCACGCGCAGGCGCAGCTTCTTGCCCACCAGCAAGGGCGTCACATCACTGGCCAGATGCCGGATCAGCGCCAGGTTCAGGCCGGCCACAAACAGCAGCGAACCGGGGTAGGCCGGCAGGCGGGACAGCAGTTCGCCCACGGGCTTGGGGACGGCATAGGTCGGGTTGGTCATGGGGTGTCCTTGTGTATCAGGCCAGCGCAGGGGCCGGGGTTTCGCTGGCGCGTTGGTCCAGCCCGGGTTGGCCATACCAGTAGCCGTTGCAGGCCTCGCCGGGCAGGCAGGCGTCTATCACCTGCCGCGCCTGGGCCACGCTTTGCGTGCCCCGCAGCACCGCATCAAAGGCCTGCAGGATTTCCAGCGTGTGGCTGGACTGCGGGCTGATGCGCAGCACGTCCACGCCCAGTGCGCGCATGTCGTCCAGCTCGGCCAGCAGCACCTGCACGCGGGCCGACTGCGTCTGCGTGCCGTTGAGCACCAGAAAGCTTTCGTCCTCGCGCGTGCGCATCAGCAGTCCATCGGGGTAGTGGACGCAGCTGAACTGGCAATCGTCCTTGGGCACATTGCGGTGGCGCGCGGTAAAGCAGCGCGCCGAGAATGCCAGCGGCATGCGGCCATAGGCAAACACCTCGGTCTGCAGGTGCGCCGGGCGCTCGTGCAGGATCAGTGCCAGATCACTGCGCCCCATTTCCAGCGGCATCACCCAGCGCGTGGCCCCCAGGCTGGCCAGCCATTGCAGCGTGGGCAGGTTGTAGACATTGAGGTGCGGGCCGGCCACAAAAGCGGCTTTGGAAGCCAGGCAGTGCACCGCACCCATGTCGTTGGCTTCCACCTGGAAGTCGGTGTTGCGGGTGATCTTGTGCAGCACGGTGACGTCGGCACCGGATTCGATCAGCACCTGGGTGGACAGCACCACCTCCTTGCCGGCCGCACGCAGGCGCGCGGCAATCTCCAGCCAGTCCGGGAGGCGCAGTTCGTGGCGGCGCGAGCAGACGGTTTCGCCCAGGTAGACGATGTCCACCGGCGCGCTTTCCACCATGGCGTAAAAGGCCAGCACGGTTTCGCGTGGCCAGTAATAAAGCAGAGGGCCAAGGGCGAGCTTCACGTTGGGTTTCCTTATTTACTTCCAGGGCCGGTGGTAGGCGCCCAGCGTGTGCTGCTGGCCTTCGGCCACCTTGTCCAGCGCGCTCATCCAGATCGGCTTGGCCGAGTAGCGATGCGGGTTGGCCACGCAGCTGTCTATGGCTTCGCGCCAGACCTTGGTGACCTGCGCCACATAGGCCGGGCTGCGCTGGCGGCCTTCGATCTTGATGGCGCGCACCCCCATGGCCAGCAGCTGCGGCAAGAGCTCCAGCGTGTTGAGGCTGGTGGGCTCTTCCACGGCGTAGTAGTTGTGGTCATCGCCCACATCAAAGCGGCCCTTGCACAGCGTGGGGTAGCCGGCGTTCTCGCCCGGGGCGTAGCGGTCTATCAGCACGCCATTCAAACGCGACTCGCGGCCCAGCGGCGTTTCCTGCCAGCGCACGGCCTTGGGCGGCGAGCACACGCCATGCGTATTGGGCGCCTCGCCCGTCACATACGAGGAGAGCGCGCAGCGCCCTTCCACCATCACGCACAGGCTGCCAAAACCGAATACCTCAATCTCCACCGGCGTCTTCTCCAGCAGCTGCTCCACCTGCACCATGCTCAGCACGCGCGGCAGCACGGCGCGCGCAATGCCGAAGTGCTCGTAATAGAAATTGATGGCCTCGTAGTTGGTGGCCGAGCCCTGCACCGAGAGGTGCAGACGCAGATCGGGATGGTGCTTTTGTGCATAGCCCATCAGGCCGGGGTCGGCCAGGATGACGGCGTCCACACCGGCGGCAGCGGCGCGGTCTATGGCGCTGTGCCAGGTCTGCACATTGCCGGCTTGCGGATAGGTGTTGAGTGCCACCAGCACCTTGCGGCCGCGCGCATGGGCGTAGGCAATGCCGGTATTGATCGCGGCCTCATCAAAGTTCAGGCCGGCAAAGTTGCGCGCGTTGGTGGCATCGCGAAAGCCGAGGTAGACACAGTCCGCGCCCTCGTCCACCGCCGCCTTGAGAGCCGGCAGACTGCCTGCCGGGCAGACCAGTTCCATCTTGGATAGGGGTGACTCCCCTGCAGCGGACGCAGGAGACTGGGGTTGGGGTACACGCAAAACCATAAGAGGGGGCCGGGCGATTTCCTGAAATTCAGGGCTACGCAAACGGGCAAAAAAGCAGTAGCGCGAAGCTAACAGCGCGCGGCAGCGGTTCCACTGATACAGGTCAAGCAGGCACCGGAAAGCCCGGCAAAGATGCAGGGGCCGGCCCCTTTTGGACCGCAGATGCCCATTCAAAAATGCAAACTCCACGTCAGCCACCTGCGGCATGATGGCGGCATAACTATTCCTACAAGAGTACGGAGACCGCATGAGACTGGCATTGATGTCCGACATCCACGGCAATATCCAGGCGCTGGACGCCTGCCTGCAACACGCGCGTGCACAGCGGGCGCAGCGCTTTGCCTTTCTGGGTGACCTGGTGGGCTACGGCGCCGACCCGGGCGCGGTGGTGGAACGCATCATGCTGCTGACCGAAGAAGGGGCGCTGGTGCTCAAGGGCAACCACGACGAGATGGCGGTGAACCCGCCCCTGGAAGTCAAAAACGTCGGCAGCAGCACCGCCACCTGGACCCACAGCCAGCTGGATGCCACGCAGCGCGCCTGGCTGGACGCCCTGCCCCTGTCGGCCCAGCTCGACAAGATCCTGCTGGTGCATGCCAGTGTGGATGGCCCCGAACTCTGGCGCTATGTCTACGACGAGCGCGCCGCCACCGCCAGCCTGGATGCCGCGGCACAGTGGCCCGCGGTGCGCTATGTGTTCGGCGGCCATGTGCATGAGCAAAGCCTGTACTACCGCGGCTCCACGGCCAGCCTGATGAAGTTCACGCCGCAGCCCGGCGTGGCCGTGCCGGTACCCAGCCACCGCCAGTGGCTGGCCACCGTGGGCTCGGTGGGTCAGCCGCGCGACGGCAAGCCCGAGGCCATGTACGCGCTGATCGACACCGAGCGCTGGCAGCTCAGCTTTCACCGCGTGCCCTATGACCACTCGGCTGCGGCCTGGGCCATACGCGCGGCCGGTCTGCCCGATTTCTTTGCCGACCGGCTGGAGCGGGGACGATGAAACTGCTGGAACCCGGTGCCGAGCTCGACGGCTTTCTGATCGGAGAGTGCATCCACTCCGGCGGCATGGCGCACATCTACCAGGTGCACTACGCCGATGGCCGGCCCGGTCCGGGCTTTCCCATGGCCATGAAGATCCCGCGCATGACGGCCGGCGACGGCGCCGAGAACATCGTCAGCTTCGAGGTCGAGAGCCAGATCATGCAGGTGCTCACCGGCAACCATGTGCCGCGCTTTGTGGCCGTGGGCGACCTCAGCCGCGTGCCCTGGCTGGTGATGGAGTACGTGCACGGGCGCACGCTGCAGCACTGGCTGGACGCCGAGATGCGTCCATCGGTGGGAGAGATCATTCACCTGGGTGTGGCCATGGCGCATGCGGTGCATGCCCTGCACCAGCAGAACACGGTGCACCTGGACCTGAAACCCGCCAATGTGCTGATCCGCGACGACGGCAGCGCCGTGCTGCTGGACTTCGGCCTGTCCTGCCACGCGCATTACCCCGACCTGCTGGCCGAGCAGCTGCGCAAGGCCGTGGGCTCGCCGATCTGGATTGCGCCCGAGCAGGTGGTGGGCGTGCGTGGCGACCCGCGCAGCGACATCTTCGCCATCGGCGTCATGCTCTACCAGCTGTGCACCGGCGAACTGCCCTTTGGCGAGCCGCAAACTGCCGGCGGCCTGCGCCAGCGCCTGTGGATGGACCCGACCCCGCCGCGCAAGCTCAAGCCCGAGCTGCCGCCCTGGCTGCAGGAGGTGGTGCTGCGCTGCCTGGAGCCCGAGGCGGCACAGCGCTACCCCTCGGGTGCGCACCTGGCGTTTGACCTGGCCAACCCCGACCAGATCCACGTCACGGAGCGCGGCAACAAGGTCACCGGCACCCGGTTCCGCGTCCACTTCAAACGCTGGCTCAAGGCCGCGGGCATGCACTACCAGCCCAGCCCGATTGCCTCGCAACAGATTGACGAGGTGCCCATCGTGATGGTGGCCGTGCCGCACAACGATGTGACCGATGCCACCCTCTACTCGCTGCGCCAGGCCGTGGCGCGCTCGCTGGGCACGCGGCCCGGCGCGCGCCTGGCCTGTGTCACCGTCATCTCCTCCAGCCAGACCAGCGCCTCGGAGGAGCACAAGAGCGAATCCACCGTGCACCGGCGTTACCTCACCAGCCTGCGCCAGTGGGCCCAGCCGCTGGATGCGCCGGGCCGGCAGATGTCCTTCCATGTGCTGGAGGCCGGCGACGTGGCCCAGGCCATCCTGGACTATGCGCGCGGCAACAACGTCAGCGTCATCGTCATGGGTGCGGCCACCCACGGTTTGAAGACCCAGCGCTTTATCGCCACCGTGCCCATCAAGGTGGCCATGGACGCGCCCTGCACCATCATCCTGGTCAAGCAGTCGGTGCCGTTTGAGATGCTGGGAGGCACGGCATTGGAAGTGGGCGGATATTCCGACTCGGACGCCGACGCAGGTACCTGATGCCTGCCACGGGCGGCGTCAAAGCGGCCGGCCCAGCCGCTTTTCCACCTCCCGGCGCTCCCATTGCGGCCCCAGAAAGCGGCTGGGCCGGAACACCCGCAAGCCGTGCAACAGGATGCCAAGGCCCCAGCCCACGGTCGGCCAGACAGCCCACAGGTAGTGGGCGTTGGTATACCAGTTGATGCCCCACAAAGCGGGGATGACCAGCGCGTACTGCACCAGATGGATATAAAAACCGCGCAAATGGCGGACATGGCGAAACGCCTCCTCCTCTTCGCGTTCTGCAAACTGGGTGGTGTTGGCGCTATTGGATAGGGTGGCAGCGGTCATAGATGGCTCCGGGTTAAGGCTGGCAAAGTCAACTTCAAACACCGCTGCCAGGGATTTCAAGGTCTCCGTGCTGGCCACCTGGCCAGCTTCGATGCGTTGAACCGTACGCACACTCAAGCCGCTGAAATCGGCAAGTTGCTGTTGCGACCAGCCCTTCTTCAAGCGAAGTTTTTGCACGTACATGGCTTTCTTTCTCCTGGGGTTGCGGTATCCAGACTATCCGATTTTTTGCCCTGGAAGAACACGACAGGCAGCCGCCACCCGGGTGACAGACACCCGACAGCAGGCCCGTCACGGGTTCACGCCAACTGCGACAATGGCCCATGACCCATGCCTTTGAAACCCTCACGCCCGATCTGGTTCTGGATGCCCTGGAGACCGTCGGACTGCGCGGTGACGGGCGCCTGACCGCACTGTCCTCCTACGAGAACCGCGTCTACCAGGTGCAGCTGGAGGACGGCAGCTCGGTGGTGGCCAAGTTCTACCGGCCCGCACGCTGGAGCGAGGCCCAGATTCTGGAAGAGCATGCCTTTGCCGCCGAGCTGATGGCCTTTGAGGTGCCAGCCATCGGCCCGCTGCTGCTGAACGGCGCCACCCTGCACCAGTTTGGCGGCTTTGCCTTCAGCGTCAGCCCGCGCCGGGGCGGGCGCCCGCCCGAGCTGGACGATGGCGAGGTGCTGGAGTGGATAGGCCGCTTTCTGGCCCGCATCCACACCGTGGGCGCACGCAAGCCTTTTGTGGCGCGGCCCGCCCTGAATGTGCAGACCTTTGCCGAAGAGCCCATGCAATGGCTGCTGGGCCACGACATGGTGCCGCTGGATGTGCAGAGCGCCTGGACGCGCGGCGTGGAACAGGCCATTGCCGTCATCAAGACCTATGACACGCTGAACGCCCAGGCCAAGGGCCAGGGCGACATCCGTGTGCTGCGCCTGCATGGTGACTGCCACCCCGGCAACATCCTGTGGACACCGGCTGACGCCGCACCCGACCGGGGACCGGGCCCGCACTTTGTCGATCTGGACGATGCCCGCACGGGCCCGGCCGTACAAGACTTCTGGATGCTGCTCAGCGGCGACCGCCAGCAACGCCAGCGCCAGCTTGGCGCCCTGGTCGATGGCTATGAGCAGTTCCGCGAATTCGACCGCGCCGAACTGGCCCTGATCGAGCCGCTGCGCACCCTGCGCCTGATTCACTACAGCGCCTGGCTGGCTCGGCGCTGGACCGACCCCACCTTTCCGGCCAACTTCCCCTGGTTCGGCAGCAGCGACTACTGGCAGGGCCAGGTGCAGATGCTGGAAGAACAGCTGGAAGCCATGCAAGAGCCACCGCTGATCGTCTAGGAGCATGGGCATGCAGACTCTCAACATCATCGGCGCCGGGCGCGTGGGGCAGACGCTGGCGCGGCTGTGGCAGCAGCACGGCGTGTTGGCGCCGCAGCATGTGCTGACCCGTTCTGCTGCCAGCGCGCAGGCCGCCTGCGCCTTTATGGGCGCGGGCACGCCGGTGACGCAACTGGCGCAGATGCGCAGCGCCGATGTCTGGATGCTGGCCGTGCCGGATGCGCAGATTGCGGCGGTGGCCGGCGCGCTGGCCGACCATGCCAGCGCCACCCACGGTTACCGCCAGCCCATCGTGTTCCACTGCAGCGGCGCCCAAAGCGCAGCGCGCCTGGCGCCACTGGCCGCCCTGGGTTGGCACACCGCCAGCGCCCACTGCATCCTGAGCTTTGCGTCGGCCGCCGCGGCGGTGCAGCAGTTCCCCGGCACAGCCTGCGCGCTGGAGGGCGAGGCCGCGGCACGCGCCGTTTTGCAGACAGCGTTCACAGCCATCGGGGCCCGCTGCTTTGAGGTACAAGGCCAGAACAAGCTGCTCTACCACGCAGCGGCCGTGTTCGCCACCAACTTTCTGCCGGTAATCCAGCGCGTGGCCGAGGACGCCTGGCGAGCCAGCGGCGTGCCCGCCGAACTGTTGCCGCAGCTGCGCGCCGCGCTCCTGCACAACGCGGTGGACAACATCATCCGCATGGGGCCTGCCGGCGCCCTGACCGGCCCGGCGGCACGCGGCGATGTGGCGGCCATTGCCATCCAGGCAGCCGCCGTCACGCAATGGGATGCAGAGGCCGGTGCGGCCTACGAGGCCCTGAGCGCCCTGGCGCTGCGCATGGCAAAGGCCACCACCGAGACCAGCGCCACTTCGGCCAGCAGCCACTGAAGCGGCAGGTTCTCGGCAAAGTCCAGATCTTCGGTCAGCAGGAAATACGCCGCTCCCAGCACCAGCAAGGCCATCAGGCGCAGTGTCCAGTGCCCATGCACAAAGCAACGCGCCGGCACCCGGGCCAGCAGCACATTGCCGAGCAGGCCGCAGAGCAGGCCCAGGCTGGCACCCACGGCCACATCACCCGGCCAGTGCGCGCCCACCGCGATGCGCGACAGGCCGGTGCCAGCGGCCAGCAGCAGCAGCCACCAATGGCGCTTGCGCTGTGCCGGCGTCAACGCAAAGTAGATGGCGCTGGCCACGGCAAAGGCGGTGGTGGTGTGGCCCGAGGGCATGGACACGTTGTGCAGCACCTCACCCACGATGCGCATGTGGCTGTTGTCGATCTCGGCGGCGGGGCGCGGGCTGACGATCAGGCCCTTGCCCAGGCGCGCGAAGAGAATGGCAAACGGCGCGGCACACAGCCAGGCCCACATCAGGCGCGGCGCGCGCAACAGCAGTGGCGCCGTGACCCCCAGAATGCCCCAGCCATTGCCCAGCAGCGACAGGCCGGTCCAGACCGGCGCGGCCACCGGCAGGCACCCCTGGTTGATCGCCACAAACAGCGCCGGCTCCCCGACATGCAGCCACAGCGGTGCGCTCAGCACGAAGATCAGCAGGGGCAACAGCCACAGGCGAAGCGGGAAAATTTGGAACGACTGTGTGCGCATATTATTTTTTGGAACCCGCGGCTCTCAATTGCGGTTGGGGCTGGCCGGACCAGCCGCTGCAGGCATAGAAATCAAAGCTGGAAACGGCGTAGCCCAGACGCTGCACCGGCAGCTTTTCCAGCCAGGTGCACCGGGCAAATCCATGCGCACCCAGCGGTGTCTCGTATGGCAGCTGCGACCAGTCCACCAGCAGCGCGCTGCCACCTGCCGGCAGCTTGCCAGCCCAGAGATCGAACTGGTCAAAGCGGTCTTCCAGCACATGCACCTTGAGCGGCCGCGCGTACCAGCCGATGCGGCTGGCCAGCGTCCAGTTCTGCACCGCTACTGCATCCAGGCCCTGCTGCGCCGCCAATGCCGCGGCACGGGCACCGGCGGCATTCCAGCCATGCAGATCGGCAAAGGGGTTGGGCGCATCACTGGACTCGGCGCTGGCTGCCTTGCCTTCCAGAAAGGGCATGCCGGCGCTGAGCATGAGGGCCGGCAGCCCGATGCAGGCCAGCGCCTGCAGCGCAAACAAGGCCTTCACCCGCAAGCGCCTACCCGCGTTCCAGCTACCGGCCAGCCCGATGCCGGCAAAGGGCGCCAGGGCCACCCAGGCCGGCGCCGTCCAGTGCGGCAGGCTGGAGCCGCCGCCCGACAGATAGGCCAGCACCGCAAACGGTATGGCAAAGAAAGCAAGCAACACGCGCGCACCGGGCGCCACGTGGCGGGCCCCGGCCCAGCCCCATAGCAGCAGGGGCCCGAAGGCCAGCAGTTGCACGACCAGAAAGCGCAGCAGATGCAGGGCCTGCCAGCTGCTTCCCGCGCCATGCCTGGCCTGGTAGACAAACGACACCCAATGGTTTTGTGCGTTCCAGATCGCCACCGGGCTCACCAGCGCCAGGGCCAGCAGCAGGGCCAGCCACAGACCGGGCTTGCGCAGCAGCGCCAGTCCATGCAACGACAGCAAACACAGGGCCACGGCGGCGGCCGTGAAGATGGCGGTGTACTTGCTCAGGCCCGCCAGGCCCAGCAGCGTGCCCAGCAACAGCCACGGTGCCAGGCGATCCACCTGCCCTGGCTGCATAAGCCGAATCGTTTGCAGCATCAGGGCGGCCGACCAGGCCATCAGCAAGGTATCGGGCAACAGGCCAATGCCCAGAATGTGCAGCAAGGGCGCCAGCAGCAGTGCCGTCACGGCCCAGCAGCCGGCGCGCTCGGACTGCAGCCTTGTACCGGCGTCGGGTGCAAGGCCCGGTGCCACCGCCATGTGCAGGGTCACGCGGTAGACCAGCAGCACCGTGCCCAGCCACAGCAGGCCGGGCAACAGACGCAAGAGCGCGCCGGGTGCGCCCAGCGCCACCAGCGGCCACTGCACCCAGCCCACCAGCGGCGGATGGTCGAAATAGCTCAGGGCCGGATGCGCCGCATACAGCGCGTAATGGGCCTCGTCCACCGACAGCCCCAGGCTGGCACCCAGCAGCCCGTGCAGCGCAAATACCAGCAACAACCACACGCGCAAGCGTGCCGGAATCACCGGGTTCATGTGCATATTCGATTTATTCCAAGGCAAAACGGGCAGGTCCATCCATACAATGCCTGCAGTCTAAACCGCGTGTGCCCGCGCTTGGCTGGCACACCCCACACTGGAAAGAAAAGAATGCCTACCTACCATGTTGAAATGCTCGAAGGCCGCACCATTGAGCAAAAGCGCAAGCTGGTGCAGGAGATCACCCGCGTCACCGTCGAGGTGCTGGGCGGCTCGCCCGAGTCGGTGGACATCCTGATTACCGACGTGAAGCGCGAGAACTGGGCCACCGGCGGCAAACTCTGGACCGAACCCCGAAGTTGAATGGCCCCCATGCTTGCCACTGCCCCGGAAGGCACGCTGCGCCTGACGCCTGTGTTGCGCTGCCCCCAAGGGGCGCGTTGTGCCTTGGGGCGGCCCGGCGGCAAAACACCATGTCCTTACAGGCCAGGAGTACACTGAACCCATGTGTCAATTGCTAGGGATGAACAGCCGGCTGCCCGCCAGCCTGACGCTGAGTTTTACCGGTTTTTCGCAGCGCGGTGGCTGCACCGACCACCATTCGGACGGTTGGGGCATTGCCTTCTTCGAGGCCGACGGCCAGACCCCCGGCCGCGCGGCGCGCCACTTTGTCGACAAGGAAAGTGCCGCCACCTCCCCCATTGCGCAAATGCTGCGCAGCTACCCGATCAAGAGCCACAACGTGGTGGCCCATGTGCGCAAGGCCACGGTGGGTGCGGTGACGCTGGAAAACTGCCACCCCTTTGTGCGCGAACTGTGGGGCCGCTACTGGTTCTTTGCCCACAACGGCGATCTGAAAGACTTTGACCCGCCGCTGCACGGCAGCTTCAAGCCGGTGGGCAATACCGACAGCGAGCTGGCATTCTGCTGGCTGATGCAGGAGCTCAACAAGTCCCACGCCAATGTGCCCTCGGTGGAAGAGCTCAGTCACACCTTGTCCGAGCTGGCACCCAAAATTGCCAAGCACGGCACCTTCAACTTTCTGCTGAGCAACGGCCAGGCCTTGTGGGCCCATGCCAGCACCAAGCTGCACTACGTGCTGCGCCAGTACCCGTTCAGCGCTGTGCAGCTCAAGGACGAAGACGTCAGTGTGGACCTGTCCATCCTGAACGGCCCGCAAGACCGGCTGGCCATCGTTGTCACCGAGCCGCTCACCACCAACGAAGACTGGGTGGCCATGCAGCCCGGCGAGTTGCGGGCGTTTTGCGACGGGGCGCTGCTGGTTTAAGGCCGGCAGCCGAACTGGCCCTTCTTGGTGTTTTCAAAGTAGGTCAGATCACCCGGGCACACCGGCTTGGGATCGGGCAAGGCAGTACCGGCCTTGGCCGCGCAGGTGTAGGCGCCGGTCTTGGTGTTCAATTTTCCCGACAGCTTCCAGGGTGCCACGCACACGGCTGCGGGCTTGGCCATTGCGCCGGCACCGGCGGCGGGTTTGGTCGGAGCGGCCTTGGCGCCCTCGGTCACGGTGACGGTGGCAAACTTGTCGCCCCCGCCGCAGTTCGGGTGGGATTCCACGTTGCGCCCGCCCATGCTCAGCGAATAGGTGCCGGGCTTGTCGTAGACATGGGTGGTGACAAACGGAGTGGGATGGTTGGCATCGCTGTAGCTCTCGATGTTTTTGCCATCGCCGTAGAACACGGCAAAGCCGCAATAGTTGCCGCCCTTCACGTCCACGTTGGCGGTGACCGTCACCGGCTCACCGGCTTTGACCGTGGCGGGGCTGACCGCTACGCTGCCAATCAGCTGCGCCTGGGCGCTGGCGGCAAAACCTGCGGCAATCAGTGCCGCTGCCATCATCACATTCCATTTCATAGTGCATCTCCAAAGACACGGCGCAGTTATAAAAATGGGAAGCCGCGCGCCGTGGCCGGATTTTGCACTATCGAAAGGGTTTACTCATAGCGTCTTCGAGTGCATCCAGAAACATGGCCGGCACATCAAAACCGGTCTGGTCGGTGATTTCCTGGAAGCAGGTGGGGCTGGTGACATTGATTTCGGTGAGGCTGTCGCCAATCACATCCAGACCCACCAGCAGCAGACCGCGCGCCGCCAGAATCGGGCCCAGGGCCTCGGCAATGGCGCGGTCGGCGTCCGTCAGTGGCTGGGCCACGCCCTTGCCACCGGCGGCCAGATTGCCGCGCACCTCGCCGCCCTGGGGAATGCGCGCCAGGCAGAAGGGCACGGGCTTGCCGCCAATCACCAGCACGCGCTTGTCACCGAACTCGATGGCCGGCAGAAACTTCTGCACCATGATGGTTTGCGTGCCATCGGCGTTGAGCGTCTCGATGATGGCGCCCAGGTTCAGGCCGTCTTCCTTGACGCGGAAGATGCCGGTGCCGCCCATGCCGTCCAGGGGCTTCAAGATGACGTCACGGTGCTCGGCATGGAAGGCGCGCACGGCCTGCGGATCCCGCGTGACCAGCGTGGGGCCGATGTGCTGCGGGAACTCCATGATGGCCAGCTTTTCCGGGTGGTCGCGCAGGGCGCGCGGGCTGTTGAAGACACGGGCGCCCTCGCGCTCGGCCTGCTCCAGCAGGTGTGTGGCGTAGAAGAACTCGGAATCGAAGGGCGGGTCCTTGCGCATGATGATGGCGTCAAAGCCGTGCAGGGCTTGGGCGGCGGTGGCCGTTACTTCAAACCAGTTCTCGGCATGGCCGGTCAGGCGAATGCTTTGCACCAGGGCCTGCACCACGCCGCCGCGCTGCCAGACCAAGTGCTGCGGCTCGCAGGCCGCAACCGTGTGGCCACGGCGCTGGGCCTCGCGCATCATGGAGAAGGTGGTGTCTTTGTAGATTTTGAAAGACGCCAGCGGATCGGCAACGAAAAGAATGTTCATACGGCTCTTGAGAATTCAGGTTCAGACGGTTTGCGGTTTGTGCCAGTGTTGCACGGCCAGCGCCAGCGCACCGGCCACCACACCCCAGAAGGCCGAGCCTACACCGGCCACGGTAACCCCGCTGAGCGTGACCAGAAAGGTGATGATGGCGGCCTCGCGGTCCAGGTCCTTGTCCAGCGCCACGCGCAGGCCGCCGGCAATGCTGCCGAGCAGCGCCAGACCGGCAATCGCCGCCACCAGTTCCTTGGGGAAGGCGGTCAGCACGCCGATGATGGTGGCGCCAAACAGGCCCACCAGCACATACAGGCCGCCGCAGGACACGGCCGCGGTATAGCGCCGCTGCGGGTCCACGTGCGCTTCGGGCCCCGTGCAGATGGCAGCGGTGATGGCGCTCAGGTTGAGCGAAAACGCACCGAACGGTGCCAGCAGCAGGGTGCACAGGCCGGTGAGCGTGATGATGGCGGAGATGGGGATGCCGGCGTCGCCGCCCTTGGCGCGTTCATCACCGTAACCGGCAGCCTTGATGGCGGCCACGCCGGGCAGGTTTTGCGAGGCCATGGTGACAATGAACAGCGGCAGGGCCAGGCTGACAAAGGCGGACACGGAAAAGGCTGGCGTCACCCAGACTGGCATCGTCAAGGCGTACTGGATCTCGGTCTGTAAAAAGCCGTGGTTCAAGGCCACGAACACAATGGCCACCAGCAGGGTCAGGGGCACGGCGTAGCGCGGCAGAAAACGCTTGCCCGCCAGGTAGCTGATGAGCATCAGCACCACCAGGGGCAAGGCGGTCTGCGCGGCGGTGAAGGCAGAGAGTCCGAAGCGCGCCAGCACACCGGCCAGCAGGGCCGAGGCAATCGCTGCGGGAATGCGGTCCATCAGCTTCTCGAACCAGCCGGTGGCGCCGACCAGCACGATGAGTGTGGCGCACATCATGAAGGCACCCACTGCGTCGGACATGGTGAAGCCGCCGGCCAGACCGGCGCTGGCCAGCACGGCTGCACCCGGCGTGCTCCAGGCCACCATCACCGGCTTGCGCAACCACAGCGAGGGCACCAGGGTGCACAGCCCCATGCCCAAGCCAATCGCCCACATCCACGAAGCCATGACCTCGGGTGTGGCGCCAAAGGCCTGCGCGGCCTGGAAGACGATGGCAATCGAGCTGGTAAAGCCGACCAGCACGGCGACAAAGCCGGCGCTGAAGGCCGAAATACTCCAGTCCCTGAAAAACCGCATGGGGCGCTAAATCTCGATCTTGCTGCCCAGCTCCACCACGGCGTTGTTGGGCAGGTTCAGGAAGTCGGCCGCAGCGCTGGCGTTGCGGTGCATCTGGGCAAACAGCTTTTCGCGCCACGGCGCCATGCCCTCGCCCAGCGTGGGAACCACGGTGTCGCGCGAAAGGAAATAGCTGGTGGTCATGGCGTTGAGGTCGCAACCGCGTGCCTTGATGTGCTGCAGGGCCCTGGGCACGTCGGGGTCGTTCTTGAAGCCGTAATTGATCACCACCTGCCAGCAGTCGTGGCCTAGCGAGTCAATCTCTATGCGTTTGTCCATGCCAACCCAGGGAATCTCGTGGTTGCGCACCGTCACAAACAGGTTGTTGGCATGCAGCACCTTGTTGTGCTTGAGGTTGTGTAACATGGCGTTGGGCACGGTACCGGCTTCCGCCGTCAGAAATACGGCCGTACCATCCACGCGCACCGGTGGACTGACAAAAACCGCTTCCAGAAAACTGGGCAGATCAATGGCATCGGCCATGAGCTTCTGGTTCATCAGGCGACGACCATCTTTCCAGGTGGACATGATGGTGTACAGACCCACCGCCATGGCCAGCGGAAACCAGCCGCCCTGGGCGATCTTGAGCGAGTTGGAGGCAAAGAAGGCGGCGTCAATCACAAAGAACAAGCTGGTGGACGCAATGCACAGCCACAGCGGGTATTTCCAGCCATAACGGACGATGAAGAAGGTCATGACCGTGGTGATGATCATCACCAGGCTGACCGAAATGCCATAGGCGGCAGCCAGCGCATCCGAGGAGCCGAACAGGGCGACGGCGGCAACCACGCCGAACATCAGGGCCCAGTTGACCGCGGGAATGTAGATTTGTCCGGTGTCCTTGATGGAGGTGTGCAGAATCGTCAGACGCGGCAAGAAACCAAGCTGTATGGTCTGCTTGGTCGCGGAGTACGCCCCGGTAATCAGGGCCTGCGAGGCGATCACGGTGGCAGCGGTGGCTAGCACCACCAGCGGTATCAGGGCCCACTCCGGCGCCATTAAAAAGAAGGGGTTGCTGGCTGCATCCGGATGGGCCAGTACCAGGGCGCCCTGGCCGAAGTAGTTCAGCACCAAAGCGGGCATGACCAAACCGAACCAGGCTATGCGAATCGGTTGCTTGCCAAAATGTCCCATGTCGGCATACAGCGCCTCGGCCCCGGTCAGACACAGAAAGACAGCGCCCAGGGTAATAAAGGCCAGTGCGTAGTGATCGATCATGAAGCTGACCGCATAGGTCGGCAGTATGGCCATCAGCACATGCGGGCTCCGGATCACCTGCACCGCCCCCATCAGGCCAATGCAAACGAACCAGACCACCGTGATCGGGCCAAAGAATTTGCCGATGTCACCGGTGCCCCGCCTCTGCACCAGAAACAGACAACCCAGCACAAACAGGGAAATCGGCACCACATAGGGCTTGGCGCCCGGGGTAATGATTTCCATACCCTCCACGGCCGAGAGAACCGAGATGGCGGGCGTGATCACACCGTCACCAAAGAACAGCGCCACGCCAAACACGCCCAGAATCACCAGAATGCCACGCACTTTGGGTGTTTCGCGGGTGGACAGGGAGGCCAGCGCCAACAGGGCCATCAACCCGCCTTCACCATTGTTGTCCGCCCGCATGATCAGCACCACATACTTGAGCGA